>JAGLDM010000339.1 GCA_023145595.1 Flavobacteriaceae bacterium
CCATTTTTTTATAAAACCTCAGGGCAAACTCATACTTTTATTTTTAACACCTTTTAATCAATATTGACTACCTCAACCTGCTTTAAACCCCTTACCTTTAACCCTTTGCTTTTCTATCTTCTCATTTTTCAGTAAGTTTAGTGCTATTTTTAAAAGGACAGAATAATTTTGTGAAACGTTACCTGCTCTTTTTCTAGATGCATCTTCTGAAGACCCAACATCAAGTGTCCAATGTAATTTATTTTCAACAGCCCAAGCACTAACCATATGAATAGGTGATTTTTCGCCCTTACGTTTTGCTCCTCTTATAGTTTTACCATCTATTGCAATTAGTTGTCCCGAACTTAAATCTGCAATAGAACTTATCCATTCTATAAAACAATTTTCTAATTGACTACTATCTATTGATGTAAATACTCTATTTATAGTGTCTTCCGAAGGGATTCCATTTGGCAATTCAAGAAAGATTCTTAGAAATTCTTCTTTTGATTTTGCAAACCCAACCATTTATTTCCATGTTTCAGCACCACAAATCACTTAAATTATCCCTATAAGGAGGATATCAATTAAATTATGAAGTTGGTTTATAAGGCTTCTAATTGATTAAAAATATTGATTAACTTATTTTAATCATTCATCGAGTTAAATTACTAGTTGTCAAGATGATACACGAACAAGAAGCGGCTTAATAGACTGTTAATCTGTTATTTATTGTGAATAATTTAATTAAAAAAGTATGAGTTTGCCTGTGGAAACAAGTTTTATTATTTAGTAACACTGTAATATATCCTATATTTACCGACTATCTAATCAAGATAAAATAAAATACATGAGAAAAATATTAATGCTAGCAGCACTACTTCCGTTTATTACTAATTGCCAAAGCCCAAAAGATCTTGCGAAAAATACTGAACAGGTAAAAAATGAGGAGGCGCAAACAATTACTATCAGTTCTGAAAAATTTGCAAAAATTACTGGACAGGTAAAAAATATGGAGACGCAAACTATCATTATCAGTTCCCCAGACTACTCTAAGAAAATTAGTCTTGACGATAAGGGTTTCTTTAAAGATACTTTAAATGTGACTTCTGGTGTGTTTACACTAACAGATGGCAGAAATAAAACCTTTATTTTTTTAGCAAATGGATATGATTTAAAACTTACAATAGACGCTGTTAATTTCAGCGCAATTTCTTTTGATGGTGAAGGAAAAGAAAGTAATGAATATATTCAAAACAGAATCGAATTTTCAAAGAGTGAACTTTCAAATATCAATGCTTATTTTGAACTAGAGCGTACAGAATTTAACGCAAAAATTTCAAAATTAAAAAGGTTCTTAAATGCGGTACCAACTGCGAATGTTGACTCTTCACTTGTTAGTGAGATTGCTGCTGAAAACAAAAGAATGATTGAATATTTAGAAAAGAGTTATGATGTTAAATACGCCTCTGCTGCTAAATATAAAAAAGGAAGTCCATCTCCTAAATTCAATAACTTAGAAAATTATAAAGGTGGTACAACTTCGTTAGATGATTTAAAAGGAAAGTATGTATATATAGATGTATGGGCTACTTGGTGCCCTCCTTGTAAAAGAGAAATTCCATTTTTAAAAGAAGTTGAAAAAAAATACGAACACAAAAATATTGTATTTGTGAGTATCTCTACAGATAAGCCTAATAAACATGAGGCGTGGAAACAAATGATTGCTGATAAACAAATGGGAGGAATTCAATTGTATTCTGGTAATGACCAATCTTTTTCTGTTGAATACCAAATTAACTCGATTCCTCGATTTATTTTAATTGATCCTGACGGGAATATTGTTGATGCAAATGCACCACGACCATCAGACCCCAAATTGATAACACTATTTAACTCTTTGAAAATATAAAATATAAAATCCCGATTTATTCGGGATTTTTTTATGGGTTATACTCTACTTTTTAACTTCTTTCATTTTATTGATCAATCGTTTCGACAGTAAGAGAAATGACCTAGTGTAAAATTCCATTCCATTAAACTTGTGGTAGTACTTCATGTTCTCTTAAACTCTTAAATGCCATTCCCAAATAATCTAGAATATTAGAAGCTGTAAAGGTTTCAACACTCTCTTTTTTTAAGCCTAAATCAGCAGACAAGCCATGCAAATAGACTCCCAAAATAGTTGCATTAACTGAGGTGTAATTTTGCGCCAATAATCCCGTAATTATCCCCATTAATACATCGCCACTTCCTGCCGTTGCTAATGCTGTATTTCCCGTACAATTGAAATACAGTTTATCTCTATCAACAATCATTGTGTGTGCTCCTTTTACTACAAGAATTAGATTATAGTTGGTTGAAAACTCTTTTGCTTTTTCTATTTTATCAAAGTCATTTTTCCAAACCCCAATCAAACGCTCTAGCTCCTTTGGATGCGGAGTTAAAACAGAACCTCTCGGGATTTTGAGGATCAATTCTCTATTTCTTGAAATAATATTTATTGCATCTGCATCAATAACCAAAGGCAATTCATTTTCATCCAAAAATTTTGTGAAACCTTTAATTGTTTTTTCTGAAGTCCCCATTCCTGGTCCAATGCCAATTACGTTTGGATTAGATTTGTAATTAAAAAATTCTAGATTCGTATCGGCATCTACTTCCACCATAATTTCTGGAATAGCTACTTGATGCACTTCATAACCACATTTTGGAATATAAGAGGTAACCAAACCACTCCCCGATTTTAACGCGCTTTTTGCAGCTAAAACAACCGCTCCAATCTTTCCATAACTTCCTCCCATAATAAGAGAATGTCCATAAGTACCTTTGTGAGAGAATTTTTTTCGTTGATTTAAAATTTCAGAAACAAAACCTGCTTCGATTGTTTGATAATCACACTCAACTATTTTCAGAAAACCCTCTGCTAATGAAATATCCAAAACTTCCCAACTTTCAATTTTATTTTCGGGGATAAGGAATGGTAATTTCGGAGTTTGAAATGTTATTGTATGCGTTGCTTTTATGACTGAATCCGATTTGGAATTTGATTTTTCTAAATACAATCCAGAAGGAATGTCTATTGCTAAAATATAGGCCTTCGACATGTTTAGTAAACGAATTAAATCCGCAGTAAAACCAAGTATAGATCTTGTTAATCCAATACCAAAAATAGCATCAATTATAAAATCATCTTTAGAAATCGTTGGAAAATCTTTTTCAGAATTAATCTCCAACGGCTCTGCTCCTAACTCTTTTAATAAATTATAATTATGGGAAAACTCTTCAGTTTTTCTTTCAGAAAAGTTGACTACATAACAAGAAACAGTATAGCCTTGTTGAATTAATTTACGCGCAATAACCAAACCGTCTCCTCCGTTATTTCCAACTCCACAAAAAATTGATATATGAACTTGGCTGCTTTTTAAATAGGTGTCAATCCAATTAAAACACAAACCTCCAACACGTTCCATTAATTGAATAGAAGTTATATCCTGACTTTTAATAGTCGCCATATCTGCTTCCCTGATCTGATTTGCATTTAAAATTTTCATTGCTGATTTTTTTAAATTTAAAAGCATAAAAAAACCTCTCGAATGAGAGGTTTTTTTATGCTTTTATTCTTTATAAACACCCATATTGTCGTATTTATCCATTCGCTTTTCAAGAAGTTTTTCGGTTGGTAACTTCTTTACATCTTTAAAGGCTTTTAATATAGCTGCTTCAACTAATTTAAACGCCTCTTCTCTATTAAAGTGAGCTCCTCCAATAGGTTCTTTAACAATCGCATCTATTACTTTGTTTTTTTTACTATTGGTTGCCGTTAATTTCAATGATTCTGCTGCTTGCTCTTTATACTCCCAACTTCCCCATAAAATAGAAGAACAATTTTCTGGAGAGATTACAGAATACCAAGCATTTTCTAACATTAAAACTTTATCTCCAACTCCAATTCCCAATGCTCCTCCCGATGCACCCTCACCTATAATAACACAAATAATTGGAACTTTTAAGCGGGTCATTTCTAAAATATTTCTTGCAATTGCTTCTCCTTGTCCACGCTCTTCTGCTTCTAAGCCTGGGTATGCGCCAGGTGTATCAATAAGTGTTACAACAGGCACTCCAAACTTCTCTGCCATTTTCATTAATCGCAAAGCCTTTCTATAACCTTCGGGATTTGGCATTCCAAAATTACGATATTGACGTGTTTTGGTATTATACCCTTTTTGTTGACCAATAAACATAAAACTTTGGTCACCAATTTTACCTAATCCGCCTACCATCGCTTTATCGTCTTTTACCGTTCGATCGCCATGCAACTCTAAAAAAGTATCACCAGCTAATGCGGTAATATAATCCATCGTATAAGGTCTGTTAGGATGCCTTGATAACTGAACACGTTGCCATGCCGTTAAATCTTTATATATATCGGTTATTGTTTTGTCTAATTTTTTTTGAAGGTTTGAACAAGTTTCAGACACATCTACATCGCTTTCTTTTCCAATTAACGTGCACTTTTCAAGTTGCTCAACAAGGTCTTTTATTGGTAGTTCAAAATCTAAATACTCCATTTTTATAGTAGTTAAAATAATAGATACAAATATAACAACTTATCATAAAATGAGTCCTTTATTTTTGTTTTTTTGAAGCCTTTTAACAACCTGTTTTGTTTTGTGTTTTCCGAATAAAAAATTTCTTAAAACTGACTATCCTCGAGGCAGAGCCATAGAAGTATTACGTCAGTTTCATTTTGGTTTTAGGGCCAAAAACCGAAATTTAGTATTTGCCTCACCCAAAACTCCAAAAGGTAGTTTCGACCTCTCCCAAGGAGAGGTGAATTGGAAACCCAAGGCAAGCCTAGGGGAATTCTTTAGATTAAAAAACAAACACTACAATTAAGACACCTAATAATTTTCGTAAAAATCTAGATAAAAAATAACAAAATAGAACTACCAGTAGTTATTTAGCCTACTCTCTTGCTTTCCAATACAAATAGATTGCTAAAATCCCAAAAATCATATTGGGGAGCCAAACAAGAAAAAGTGGACTTGCGTCTGCAGAACCTCCAAGCACTTCAACAATTTTAAGCATAAAAATATATACAAACATCAATGAAATACCAATCGTTAAATTGACACCTACTCCTCCCCGTCTTTTTACAGATCCTAATATAACAGCAATTAATGTCAGAATATAAGATGACATAGGTAAACTTGTTCGTTTATGTAATTCAACCAAATACGTGTTTAAATTACCTCTACCTCGTTTCTTAGACTTATCAATATATTCCATCAATTCTGGTGTTCTCATCTCCTTAGCAAAAGATTCAATTTGTAACAAATCTGATGGCTCAAAATCAAAAATGGTGTCCATTCGCCTACCGTATTCTATAATATCATTTTCCGCACCAACCTTTCTTCTATAAAAATTTGTAAGTCGATAACTAGTATCCTTTTCTTTGAATGTAATTCTATCTGCAGTAAGTTTTTCCTTTAATATCGTTCCTTCATATTTTTCATAAGAAAAATCATTTCCACTTTTTCTACTCATATTAAACGAACGAATATAAATGTATTCATTTGAACTCAATTGCAAATTGGCATTATTAACTATTTGTAGATTAATTCTTTTTTTCTTGATATATTTATTTGAAAACTCGGTAAAAACTTTACTGCTTTGAGGCACAATAAAATGATTCAGCATTAAAGATAATGTCGTTACAATTGTTGCTCCAATCAAATAGGGCTTTAAAAACCGAGTAAACGATATTTTAGCATTATGGATTGCTATGATTTCCGTATTTCCTGCCAATTTTGAAGTAAAAAACAAAACAGATATAAATAGCGCTAATGGCAATACCATATTGGCTATATTAATCATGAAATTAACGTAATACTCTTGAATAATAGCACCTACGGTTAAGTCTGCATGTCTTAAAAATCTATCAATCTTTTCTGATATATCTACTGCTATAATAACCGGAATGAGTATTATGAGCACAAAAAAGAAGGAACCTAAGTACTTTTTTAATATGTATTTATCGAGTATCTTCAAATCTTATAAGCGGTTATCCATTTGCTTCACCATTTTATTTTTCCAATCGGTAAAATCGCCCTCTAAGATATGCTTTCTTGCTTCACGAACCAACCACAAATAAAATCCTAAATTATGAATAGAAGCAATTTGTTTTCCCAATAATTCTTTAGCAACAAATAAATGACGTAAATATGCTTTTGAATAGTAAGTATCAACCTCTGTTATTCCCATTTCATCAATCGGAGAAAAGTCGTTTTCCCATTTTTTATTTTTAATATTGATACTTCCATAAGCAGTAAACAACATACCATTTCTTGCATTTCGGGTAGGCATCACGCAATCAAACATATCAACACCTAAAGCTATATTTTCTAATATATTGATTGGTGTTCCAACTCCCATTAAATAACGGGGCTTGTCTTCTGGCAAAATTGAACAAACAATATCTGTCATTTCGTACATCTCTTCGGCAGGTTCACCTACTGAAAGTCCACCTATTGCATTTGCCTCTGCTCCTACTGAAGCAATAAATTCTGCAGATTCTTTTCTTAAATCCTTATATGTACTTCCTTGCACTATAGGAAAGAACGTTTGATTAAAATCGTAAGTAAGCGGTGTTTTTTCTAAATGATTAATACAACGCTTTAACCATCTATGTGTCATATGCATAGAACGCTTTGCGTATCTATAATCACAAGGATACGGAGTGCATTCATCAAATGCCATAATAATATCTGCTCCAATATCTCTTTGGATTTCCATTACATTTTCAGGAGAGAAAAAATGATATGACCCGTCTATATGACTTTTAAATTTAACCCCTTCTTCCTTTATTTTTCTTCTACCAGACAAAGAATAAACTTGATACCCTCCACTATCTGTCAAAATAGGGCGATCCCAATTCATGAATTTATGTAACCCCCCTGCTTGTTTTAGAATATCAATTTTAGGTCTTAAATATAAATGGTAAGTGTTTCCCAAGATAATATCTGGGTTTATTTGCTCTTTAAGTTCGGTTTGGTGGACACCCTTTACAGTACCAACCGTACCTACTGGCATAAAAATAGGGGTTTCAATCTTACCATGATCGGTAGTCATAACTCCTGCTCTCGCCTTACTTTGAAGGTCTTTTCCTTTTAGTTCAAATTTCATCGTTGCAAAGATAGAAAAAATGAATTCGGTAAATTTATAAATCGGGACTTAAAACATTTTGGCTTTCAAATCTAATCATATTCTAATAAAAAAGTGTCCGTTATGCAACGGATCCTTTTCAACTAATTAACTATCACATCAGCAATAATAATTCTGATAATGTAATCTAAACCGCCCATGTTTTTTTCGTCTTTTAAATATTTATATTTCAATATATATCCCTTAGAAATTGTAATTTGCAATACTTGTGACACCCGTTGCATCTGTACAAATAAAATTATGGAACTAGACAAATTAAAAAAACAAATAGGTAAAACAGACATCTATCTTTTAGATCAAATCTTAAAAGGTCGCTACTCTAAAGAAGAACTTATTTTGGATGCTGGCTGTGGATTTGGACGAAATTTAAAATGGTTTTACAATAATAATTTCCCTGTTTATGCCATTGATGCAAACAGTGAAAATGTGTCAGTAGTCAAAGAAAATTACCCTAATCAAAAAGAACATTACACAACAAATTCAGTTGAAAACATTCCTTTTGAAAATCAGTTCTTTCATCATATTGTATGTATTGCTGTGTTGCATTTCGCAAAAAACGAAGCCCATCTATTTGAAATGATTTCTGAAATGGTTCGAGTTTTAAAAGCTAATGGCACCCTATTTATAAGAGTTGCTTCTAACATTGGTTTAGAAAAGAAAGTGATACATGTTGCCGATGGTGTTTACACTTTACCTGATGGAACTAACCGTTTTCTCCTAAATAGAGTCCTTTTAGAAAAAATAATAGACACGTTTAATCTTAAATTATTAGAACCCGTAAAAACAGTTAATGTAGAAGATATACGGTGTATGACAACGCTTATGCTTCAGAAAAAATAAACGGCTATCCAAAAAAAAACACCTCTGATAAATTCAAATTTAATTATTTTGTCATTTTACCTGTAGCACAACTCACAAAAGATTTCGCTTTAGAAAGTGCAGAATTGGCATCTCCTTCTTCTGGATAACCAATTGCAGCCAATTTACTTTTTACAACAGACAAATCATTATCAGACAAGAAGTCAAAAGCCACTGATGAAGATTCAACATCAACAACAACATTACTAATATTTTCTATACTTGATATTTTAGTAGTAATTGTATGTGCACAACCACCACATTTTAAATTTTGAATTATTATTTCTACTTTCATAATTTTATGATTTAATTTATATGGTATTATTTTTTATTACTCAAAGGTAAACAGAAAAGAGAGCACCTAACTAAGGGTGTGTAATTTAAACCCTGTCTGTTCTCTTTTTCGTTTTAAATTTCTTCGATTTTCTTCATTTCTATCTTTAAAATCGAAGAGGTTTAAAATGGCCCTAGCGGCAGCGTCACACCCTACTTTTAATATCGTGGATATCCAAAAGGTTCTGCCTCCAAATTTAATATAAAATTGCTGAATGGTCAAACTCCAATTTTGAAGTGGAGATATCCATTTTTTTTATGTTTTTTGTTCTTTTTTTGTCATGTTTTCTGTTTGAATAAAATTAATAATTATTTCTATTCAGACAGAGTTGAGTTTACTATCCTCATGTGTGTTTTTTATAGTATCATTTTTTTTACTACTTTTAGGTACAATTAAGAAAATATGAATCAATTACTTTATTACCTGAAGTTTAAAGTCGCTGTATTACTACTATTAAACACATCGTTCTTTTTAGGAGCACAAAATGATAGTATTCTAGTTTCTAATCAGGATTTTACTAACACTCAATCTAAAATTGTGGGAGATGATTTTGTTCCCGTTATTTTTAGATCAGATACACTTATTGTGTTAAAAAAAGGTTTAGGTAATTTAGGTGTCAATGAACGAGCCGTAAAAATTACCGAAAAATTAAAGCCATTTTCTAAAGGATACAAGGTGTCGCAAGACAGTGTCTATCTAGTAAGAAAAGAAGGATATTATGAGGTAATGATAAATCAAAAAAAGGTATTTGTAATTACTCAGAAAGATGCTGATGTAGAAAAGATTCCTTTGGCGATGTTTGCAGGTGTAGTAATTGAAAGATTGGAAGATAGTTTAGTGAAAGTTGAAGTATTAACACCAAAAGAATGGGCGCAACGTATTGGTTATTTTTCATTCTCCTTCATTGCTTTATTGATTTTTATAAAACTACTTAATTGGTCGTTTCGTAGGTTAGATAAGCGACTTTCTAAAATAGAAAAGAAATTTTTAAGGAAGAACCGTAATCTTTTAAAATATTTTATTCCCAAAGACACGGTTAATATTTTTGTGTTCCTTTCCAAAGTTGTAAGAGTCGGAATTTTAGTTTTGGTTTTGATGGTGTATGCACCGTTTATGTTTAGTTTCTTTCCTTGGGCAGAGAGAATTGTGAATCTGTTTTATGGCTATATTTCATCTCCTGTTGAATATGTGTTTTATGGTTTTGTAGATTTTATTCCGTCCTTGTTTTTTATCATCATTATTATCATAATATCACGATATATAGTACGTGTTGGAAAAGATATTGCGGATGATGTGGAAGAAGATAAATTTAAATTGCCTAATTTTCATAAAGATTGGGCTAAACCAACGGTTAAGATTTTTAGCATATTGGTATATGCTATTTCTTTAGTGATGATTTTCCCACATTTACCAGGGTCTGGATCCTCGGCATTTCAAGGTGTATCTATTTTTATTGGGGCAATTATTTCATTTGGATCTACTTCGGCAATTGCAAATATTATTGCAGGGATTGTCATTACTTATATGAGACCATTCCAACTTGGAGATCGTGTAAAGATTGATGATATGGTTGGTGATATTATTGATAAAACAATTTTAGTAACACATTTAAGAACCTTAAAAAACGAAGATATTACCATTCCAAATGCCAATATTTTAACTGGGAATATCATTAATTATTCACATGATAAAGAGCAAAGTATTCTATTGTATACTACCATTACATTGGGCTATGATTTACCTTGGCAAACAGCAGAGAAATTACTTTTAAAAGCGGCTAGCAATGTTAAATTGGCTTTAAAAGATCCGGCGCCATTTGTTTTACAAACTAGTTTAGATGATTATTATGTGTCGTATGAATTAAATATTTCGATAAATAAACCAAAAAAGATGCCTTTAATTTATTCGGAAATACATAAAAACATTTTAGATGTATTTAATGAAGCAGGTGTAGAAATTCTTTCACCCGCGTATATGTCTGCACGTGACGGCAGTGTAACAACAGTACCAAGTTTAATTAAAAAGGGCGAAAAAGGTGTTCTAGAAAAATTGACAGATCACTTAAC
Source organism: Flavobacteriaceae bacterium (assembly GCA_023145595.1). Taxonomy (GTDB): domain Bacteria; phylum Bacteroidota; class Bacteroidia; order Flavobacteriales; family Flavobacteriaceae; genus Urechidicola. The sequence continues at coordinate 10,465 of JAGLDM010000339.1, forward strand.
AGGAAGAAATCAAAAAATCACCATTAGTAAGCCGGATAAATCGGAAGGTGAATAACTTTATTATTAAGAGACTCAGAGACGCGAAGTATTTATCAATTTATTTTCTTATAACTCCAAACAGCCAAAATATTCATTATAAACGCATAAAGCAGTGTTTTTAGAAGTTGTGGTAAAATATCCACTAAAGAAGAACCCTTTAGCATCACCATTCGCATTACTTCTACAAAATATTTTATCGGATTGAAGTCGGTTAAAGTTTGCGCCCATTCTGGCATACTTTCAATCGGAGTGAAAAGTCCGCTCATTAAAATAAAAATAACCATAAAGAACCAAGCAATAAACATGGCTTGTTGTTGGGTATCTGTAAAGTTTGAAATAAACAAACCAATTCCTAATACAACCAAAATATAGATCGAAGTGTATAGATACATCACAAATATATTTCCTAACATAGGTACATCAAAAATAACTTTGGCAATAATTAATCCGATGCTTAAAATTCCGAGACCTATTACCCAAAAAGGAAAAAGTTTACCAATTATAAATTGATGTTTCTTAATCGGAGTTACATTAATTTGTTCCAAAGTTCCAATTTCTTTTTCTCGGACAATATTCATTCCTGATAAGAAAAGGGTAATCATAGTAACCAGTAATACTAAAATTCCGGGAACCATAAATGTTTTGTAATTCAAGGTTTCATTATACCAAAAAGAAGGAATGCTGGTAATATTTTGCGGAGTGCTTTTTAAGTCCGACGGTTGCATTAAAGAAATCTTTATGTTTTTGTTAAACTTCTGAACAATTTGATTTATATATACATTTTCTACCCCGGCAGCCGCCCCATCAATAGCGTTGATGGTGATTCCTAAAGAGGCTTGTTTTTCTTTTAACAACTCTTTTTCAAAGTTTTTTGGAATATTCAAAACCACATCAACTTTTCCTTTTAGCATTGCTGAACTGGCATTTTTTTCTGAAGGAAAACTTGAAACCACCTGAAAATATTTCGAAGCATCAAATTTTTCAATCAGCGCTCTAGAAGTAGAGGAATGATCATTATCAACATAAGAAAATTGAATGTTTTTAATTTCAAAAGTTGCTGCATTCGACAAAATAATCAATTGCAATAAAGGGAGAATAAAAATGATTGGGAGCATCCCTTTATTCCGAAATATTTGCTTGAATTCTTTCTGTATGATGTATCCGATGATTCGCATTATTCCAATCTAATTTTATATTTCTTAATACTCAGCCCCATAAAAAATAATGTCATTCCTATTAAAATTAAGGTCTCTTTCCAAATAAAGGCAATTCCGACTCCTTTGAGCATAATTGCTTTTAGAATGATGATAAACCATTTTGCCGGAATAATATTACTGATAACTTGCAAGGGTAGTGGCATACTTGAAATCGGGAAAATAAATCCTGATAATATAATTACAGGAAGCATTAATCCCATTAAAGAAATCATCATTGCGGTTTGTTGCGTTTCCGACACTGTAGAGATTAATATACCCAATGCTAACGATGTTATGATAAATAAGACGCTTTCTGCTCCTAATAAAAACAAACTGCCTTGTACGGGCATTTTGAAAATGAAGATGCTTAATAAAATAATTACGATTGCATTTATTACGGAAAGAAAGATATAAGGTACGACTTTACCGATTATCACTTGAAACGGATTTAAAGGAGAGACCAACAAAATTTCCATAGTTCCCATTTCCTTTTCTTTGGTGATAGATATAGAGGTCATCATGGCAGAAACTAGCATTAAAATGATCGTCATCACTCCGGGAACAAACATAAAGACGCTTTTTAACTCCGGATTGTAAACCATTCTTGTTTGAGGAATAATTTGATATACTACGGAAATATCTTTGTTCAATTCTTGCTGATATTTTTGCAAAATAGCAGTCACAAAATTACTGATGGTGTTTGCGGTATTGGGATCTGTAGCATCTGTAATAATTTGAACAGTGGCATTGTTGTTTTTGACTAATTTTTTGCTAAAATCCTTTTCAAAACTTAAAACAACTTTCACTTTTCCCTTTTTAAAAACAGATTCAATCTCTTTTTCGTTTTCAACAAATTGTTTGATGCTAAAATATTTTGAGGCGGCAATCTTGTTGATAATCTCTTTGGTAGTGGCATCTTTTGAATGATCTAAAATGGCAATATCTACATTGTTAATCTCGTTGGTAATTGCAAAACCAAATAGCATAATTTGGGCAATAGGCATTCCGAAGAGAATAAACAGTGAGCGCCGATCTCTAAAAATGTGGTAAAATTCTTTTTTTATAAAACCTAAAAATCTGTTCATCCTCTGGCTAATTTTAAAAAGACATCATTCATACTATCTACTTGAAACTGTTCCTTTAATTTTTTAGGAGTATCTAAAGCCTCTATTTTTCCGTTTACCATTATAGAAACTCGGTCGCAATACTCGGCTTCATCCATATAATGCGTAGTTACAAAAACGGTTGTTCCATTGTTTGCCGTTTTATAAATCATTTCCCAAAACTGTCTTCTTGTTATTGGGTCAACTCCACCTGTAGGTTCATCCAGAAATATGATTTTCGGATTATGAATTAAAGCCACAGAAAATGCTAGTTTCTGTTTCCATCCTAATGGTAAAGAGGCCACCAATTGATTTTTCACTTCATGCAAGTCTAATTCTTCAATTAGTTGAGCGGTTTTTTCTTTAATTATTTTCCGTTTCAATCCATAAATCCCACCATAAAAAACAATATTTTCTTTAACAGTCAAATCATCATAAAGAGCAAACTTCTGACTCATATAACCAATGTTTTTTTTGATGTCTTCGGCATTTTCATAAACATCATAACCCGCAATCGTTGCTTTTCCCGAAGTAGGAGCAGAGATGCCTATAAGCATTTTCATAGCAGTTGTTTTTCCTGCGCCATTAGCGCCTAAGAACCCGAAGATTTCACCTTCTTTTACTTGAAAAGAAATGGAATCCACAGCCTTAAAATCACCAAACATTTTGGTTAAATTTTCAACTTCTATAACTTGTTTTTCTTTCATTTACTTGCTAATTCCATAAAAGTATCTTCTATGGTTGGTTTTGTGAGTTCTATGGTAATTTCTGAAAGACCACACTCTTTTAAATAAGTTTTTAGTTCCTTTAAATCAAAATCTGATCTTTGGTCTGTATAGTGAACAAATTCTCCAAACGGATAGACGCTATATTGATTTTTATAGTCTTTCAAACTATTTATGAGCCCATACATTTTATCCGCACTTATGGAATATAACTTTTTAGGAAAGTGATTTACAATATTTTTAGGAGAATCGATTTCTAATATTTCCCCATCCTGAATTAAAGCAATTCGGTCACACAAGGCAGCCTCATCCATATATGGTGTAGATACCAAAATTGTAATTCCCTTTTGTTGTAATCGTTTTAGCATTTCCCAAAACTCTTTTCTAGAAACGGGGTCAACTCCTGTGGTTGGTTCATCTAAAAATAACACTTTTGGTTTGTGAATTAACGCACAGCACAAGGCTAACTTTTGCTTCATTCCGCCAGAAAGTTTTCCTGCCCTACGGTTTTTAAACGGAGCAATTTGAATGTATATATCCTCGATTAAAGCATAATTTTCTTCAATAGTAGTTCCGAAAATAGCAGCAAAGAAGTTGAGGTTTTCTTCTATGGTTAAATCTTGATATAAAGAAAATTTGCCGGGCATATAACCCACATTATTTCGGATACTCTTATAATCTTCAATAATGTCGAAATTAGCGACATTGGCATTTCCTTGATCCGGAATTAAAAGCGTTGTTAAAATTCTGAAAAGCGTTGTTTTTCCGGCACCATCTGGACCAATTAAGCCAAATAATTCCCCCTCATTAACATCAAAAGAAATATCGTTTAATGCCGTAACGTCTTTAAACGATTTACTTATATTTTGTATTGAAATACTCATTAAACTTGTAATTTATTCAATCCACATTTCTGCGGGCATCCCTATTTTTAAACCACCATCATTTATAACGACTATTTTAATAGCATATACCAAAGCCACTCTTTCCTCTTTGGTTTGAATAATTTTTGGCGTAAACTCTGCTTCAGAAGCAATCCAAATGATAGTTCCTTGATAGGATTTCATCTCTTTATTTTCATCAATTTTTACGGTAATATTTTGTCCGATTTTTAAATTTGAAAGTTGATTCTCGCTGATATAAACACGCAATTCCATTTTTGATAAATCTGCAATTTTATACAGCGGTTTTCCAAAAGTTGTAATTTCATAAGCTTCGGAATATTTTACAATAACAGTCCCATCAATCGGATTGATGATTTTACTTTTCAGAATTTGATCATCAATAACTTTTAATTGAATATCAATATTCTTTAGTTCATTAACTACTGGTGCGTTTTGTATTTCTATACTTATAATTTGTTGTTGAATTACATCAATTTCACCAACAATATCATCCAGTTGTTTTTGTGTTCCTGCATCGTCTTTAATAAGATTTTCAATTCGTTTTTTATTTCGTTCTGCAGTTTTTAATCTTGATTTAAGAACGGTAATTTGAGATAAAACCCCTCTTGATTTTGAAGCGATAACATCTTTACTTACTACTAAAAGCTCCTTTTTTAATGATAGTTGAATGGTGTCTATATAGCCTAAAAAAGCGTCTTTTTTAAGAATATCACCTTCATTTACATCAAATTGAAGAAGTTTCCCGTTAATTTCAGAAGAAACCGTAATTTCGGTTGCTTCAAAATTTCCATAAGCATCGGCTTTATCAGTATCTGTTTTACAAGCCGTAATGCTTAGTAGCAATGTGCTAAGACTCCAAAGTATTTTGTGTTTAGTTTTCATAATTGTTTTATTGACCTTTAGTTATTTTGTAATTTGCTTTTACAAGCATAAACTGAATTTTATGTACACTCAAATTATTTTCATCCTCATACAAATTAGTAAGTTCTGTGATGTATGCAGAAGAAGTAATTACTCCGTTTTTTAATTGTGATTCTGCCGACTTTAGCACTTCATTTCGCAAAGTAATAATCTCGGCATCGGTACGGATAAAATCTAAAATTTTCGTCATTTCTGTTTGTAATTGATTCAGTTCAATATTTGTGTTTAGTCGAAATGTGCTTTCTTCTGTATCTACAATGTCTCTATTGATGATAATTGATTGCCGTTGTTTTTTTGTTGAATTCCAGTCGAAAATATTCCAGTTTAATCGTACTCCAACAGTATAAAATGCTTGAAAAGAATTATCTAAAGGGTCTAATCCCGGATTCCCATAACCTCCATTTGCAAACCCGAAAAATTTTGGAGAATTCTGTTTTGAAATTAACTGTTCTGATGTTTCAATTTCGGTTTTCTTTAATTGAAATAATTCCAGTTCTGGACGTGTAATACTATCTGATAATCCCAATATAATTTCTGGATTCACAAAATTACTATCAACGGAAAGGTTTTTACCTATTAAGGAAGATAGCGTTCCGATTAAAGATTCTTTTGAATGCTCAATTTCAGTAAACTGTAATTTTATTTTTAATAGTTCGGCTTCAATTATTTTATCAGAAGATGGCAATACCATTCCGTTTTTTATCCCAGATTGTACTTCTTTTAATTTCGTTTGTAATTGCGCTTGCTTAGATGTTAGTAGGCTGTGTCGTTCTTGCGTTAAAATAATGGAAAAATATATTTGATTGATCTGTTTTTTTAATTGATACAGATTTACTTCCAATTGCTTTTGTTGCGTATTTAAAACCGCATTCTTTAAATTTGTTTTGGCATCGATTGCTCCTCCACCATAAATTAATTGGTTCACATTAAGCGTTGCTCTATACTGATCGTTATTGGGTGGTTCTACACCAGAATTTGGTATCGGTATTGCTATAACATCAGATTGATAGGTGGCTTGTGCCGTTAAATTTAACTGTGGTAATTTCTCCGCATCAATCACTTCAAGTTCGAGTGCATTTTTTTGATTTAACAATTCGCCTTGTTTCGCTAATGGATAATTAATAGATACCAATTCATAACAAGCATCTAAACTAATTTGATCTTGAGAGTGGCCTCCAATACTTAGGATTAATACAAAAAATAGAATTATTCTCTTCATTTTAAATTTTTATAGAATTGATGATAAAATCTGAAACTTCTGTTTTCCTGTCGTTAACCATTTGTTCGTATGTTTTACTATCCACATTTACAAAAGCTTTTATTAATGGGGCAGCGACAAAAGGAAATATGTTAAGCGAGAGAATATGAATAAATAACTGTTCGCCTTTTATAGGTTTTAAAATTCCTTTTGAAACTTCAATTTCTACTTGTTTTTTGAATTTTTCAATAGTAGGAAAAGAACCTATCTCTTGTAGTTTTATAATAAAATCAGGATTTCTATTTAGTTCCTGAATTATGAAATTTGGTAAATACGGGTGTTTTATAATAAATGAGATATAGTTTGAAGTAAAGTTTTTGACTTTATCTTCAATGCTCGAATCATCATTTAAAACTGCATTTAATTGTGGTGCTAATAAGGCGAAAGCATTTTTAAATACAGTTTCAAAAAGCAATTGTTTGCTTCTGTAGTAATAGTGTAGCATTGCTTTGTTGATACCTGCTTTATCTGCAATTGCTTGCATTCTTGCACCGTCCATACCTTTAGATTGAAAAACTGTTTT
>JAGLDM010000034.1 GCA_023145595.1 Flavobacteriaceae bacterium
GAGATATTGGGTTAAATGTGTGGGTAGAGCAAAACGGTGACCTCTGCTTTTATATCGGCAAGACCGATTCGTGGGGAGATAACGGTCGTTTGTTAAAAGTGGGTAAGGTAAGGGTGCAAACTGAACCTGCTCTTATTTTTTCCGATGCTGAATTCAAACAGGAATTAGATCTAAAAACGGGTACCATTCAGATACATGCCAAAGGAGAAATCAATGGAAAACAAGAGGATATTGACCTAAACGTTTGGGTGGATGCCAACAATCCAGTTATTCACGTCAATCAAACAAGTACTGTTCCCTTGGTTATGAAAGCAACTATTGAGCGTTGGCGTATTAAACGGGATTCCTTGCCTAAAATAGGTGTTAGTGACCTATTGGAAAAGCGGGATGTACCAGGGAGACTTTACAAACCGGTAATCGTTGAGCCTGATAATCTGGTGGAAGGAAAAAAAGACTATATAGGCTGGTACCATTACAACCAAAAATCGGAAGGTTTTGATATGACCAATAAACTGCAAGGGCTTTCCGAATATTTTAAAGAAGACCCTATTCTTCATCGCACTTTTGGAGGCACAATAATCGGAATCAATACAACTAAAACAAATGATTCCACACTTATTACCTCTGCGTCGAAAGAAAGCAATTTAAGCGTTCACATTCGTACACAACACCCTTCTTCTCCTGATGCATGGATAGATACCATGGAAAAATCTATGACAGCTTTAGAGAAAATCTCACTTGAAGATCACTTTAAGGAGCATAAAAAATGGTGGAACGCCTTTTGGGATAGAAGTTGGATCAAAGCAACCCCACTAGATAGTATGCAACGTACAAATAAAGACAATGATGCATTTATTGTCTCTAGAGGCTATAATCTACAACGATTCATTGATGCTTCCGCAGGAAGAGGAAACTTCCCCATAAAATTCAATGGATCCTTATTTACCGTGCCTACTGAGGGAACACCTGGCGGAGCAGATTATAGACAATGGGGACCTGGCTACTGGTGGCAAAATACGCGATTGCCATATTTGAGTATGTGTGCCGCAGGAGATTATGATTTAATACAACCTCTATTTAAAATGTACGTCGATGATATTTTGGAATTATCTAAATTCAGGACAAAAAAATACTTTGGTTTTGATGGAGCCTATAGTCCCGAATGCATGTACTTTTGGGGATCGACCTTTACCGCCACCTATGGATGGACACCCTTTGAAGAACGGAAAGATCCACTTCAAGAAAGCCCTTGGCATAAATGGGAATGGGCCTCTGGACCCGAATTGGTCTTTATGATGTTGGATTATTATGACTATACTCAGGACAAAGAATTTCTAGAGCAAAAAATTATCCCGACTGCTAATGAAATCATCAAATTCTTTAACAACTATTATAAAACTAATGAGGATGGTAAATTGGTGATGTATCCTTCTATGGCAGCAGAAACTTGGTGGGATTGCACGAAC
>JAGLDM010000340.1 GCA_023145595.1 Flavobacteriaceae bacterium
TTTTTCTTTTGGTATAAAAAAGAGAATAAAGCCTGGATAAAAAGCACTTTGAGCAAATTGGGTCGAGGAGATTTATTAGAAGTTTTGTTGCCAGAAAATAATTCTTGGCGAAAAAATAAAGTAGAAAGGGCAAAAAACACTTTTGATGAAACCGTTACAGAAATCAAAGAGCCGAGAAGGAAGAATTCAAGAAAAAGAAAGAACACTTTTGACAAAACAGCTATAGAAAAGAAAGAACCGAGAAGGCAGAATAAATATAAAAGACGAAGAAAACGGTAAATTGTTTATTTGTTAAATAGTGTAATGGGACTGTAAACTCAACTCCGTCTGAATAGAAATAATTATTAATTTTATTCAAACAGAAAACATGACAAAAAATGAACAGACAGAGTTTAAATTACATGCCCAAGTTTTAAACCCTCACAACCTCATCCGGTTCCAAAATATTTTTATTATACAATCGCAATAATAACTGAACCACAGCAATAGTGTCTTTTTCGCAGTAGTCAACTATTCGGTTTAGATTTTTTTCTTTGTAATAGACCTCAGCAACCTGACTTCCATCAATATCATCTTTTGGAGAAGGTATTCCCAAAATATGGGTCATTAATTTTAATGAAGTATAGTGTTTGTAATCGCCAAATTTCCATAATTCTAAGGTGTCTAAATGCGGAATTTCCCATGGTTTTTTTCCGAATAAATTCAGTTTTTCAGGGAGGTCAATTCGGTTGATTATCATTCGACGAGCGATGTATGGAAAATCAAATTCCTTACCGTTATGAGCGCATAGCACTTTACTTGCGTGCTTAAAGTGACCATCTAACAACTCTTTAAATTCTATTAATAATTGTTTTTCATCATCCCCAAAATAAGATTTGACTCTAAATACTCTTTGGGGACTATATTCAGAAAAGAAACCGACAGAAATACAAATTATTTTTCCGAATTCTGCCCAAATACCAGCACGGTCATAAAATTCTTTCGGAGATTGATCTTCTTTACGTTGATATTGAGTTTTTGAAGCAAATAGTTCTTGCTTGGTTTCTGAAAGTTCTTCAAAAGATTGAAACTCAGGAACGGTTTCTATATCTAAAAACAAGATGTTTTGAAAGTTGATTTTTGTAGGCATTTCTTTTTGTTAAAGGTGTAAAGCATCCAAAACTATTGGGGCTCATGTCAATAGGTTGTATATTAGCCTATTCTATTACTAATTTACGCATAGCAAATTCTCCTTGCTCTTCTACTTTTAAAATATAAATTCCGATTTTTAGATTACTAACATCAATAATCTCATTACCCATAACTTTTTGATTAAGCACTTGCTGACCAAGCATGTCGTAAACTAGTATTGATTTTAAAGTATGACTCGATGACATTATTCTAAAACCTCCTTCTTGTACAGGATTTGGATAAATTTCAAAACCATTAAATTTGTTTTTAGTTATTGAAAGAACTTGATTGTTTGATGACCACTCAATGTTATCAACAATAATCTGAACAGATTTGGTGTTCTTGATCTCAATCTTAACATCTCCAGATACGTTAATGTCTGTTATCAAAAACTCATGCTCTTCTTCATCATCAAACCCAGAAGAGGTCTCAACTAAAACATCGTTTACATATAGGTCTATTTGCCTCAACGTGCTAGAAGTGTAAGCTTTGTAAAGATTCATTCTTACTTGACCTACGCCGTTAATACCAGACATAGCATAAACAGAACTTCCATTATTTTCATCCTTTAAAAGAATTGCTGGGAGTGATATTTTTTCTAGAGTCCCCGTTGTTGAAGTGGCTGAAGTCACATTTCTACAATGAACATAATTCCAAGTAATTCCGTTATTACCCTCAAAATCTCCATCTGAATATGACGGCGTTAATGATAAGTTAGAGAAGGATTCAGTTCCTTGAGCAAATAAAGTCATAGCGCATAGGAGCGCCATTAATAGGTGAATTTTTTTCATAGTAAATTTTTAAAATTAAAGTAGCAATTACTTCAAATATAGCACTTTATTTTAAACAGGTCAAAAAAAATCAGATTTCACCTCTCATTTGGCACCTATGTTATCTAAAAATCAACATTACTTCTTTTCCTATTAAATCAATGTTAAGAATGCCAACGAATTCATTTTAAATTTTATCTTTGATACTTGTAGATTTATACTAAATGAAAAAATCTGATATTAAAATTTTATTGGTTGATGATGAGCCAGATATATTAGAAATTGTGGGATACAATTTAAAAAATGAAGGGTATCAAGTTTTTACGGCAGAAAATGGAATAGAAGCCATTAAACAAGCAAAAAAAATAAAACCACATCTTATTTTACTGGATGTAATGATGCCAGAAATGGACGGAATTGAAGCCTGTGAAAAAATACGAGAAACGAAGAGTTTAAAAGATGTGATTATTGCATTTTTTACTGCACGAGGTGAAGATTATTCTCAGGTTGCAGGTTTTGAAGCAGGGGCTGATGATTATATTACCAAGCCGGTAAAACCAAAAGTTTTAGTGAGTAAGGTTAAAGCGTTATTGAGACGTTTAAAAGATGACGAAAAAAACAACCTTTTAATAGTTGGATCAATTACTATTAATAGAGAAGAGTATCTAATTTATAAAAACGGAAATACTATTTTATTACCACGAAAAGAGTTTGAATTACTTTATTTACTGGCTTCTAAACCCGGAAAGGTTTTCAAGAGAGAAGCTATTTTAAACAGTGTTTGGGGTAGTGAAGTTGTGGTTGGAGGAAGAACTATTGATGTCCATATTCGTAAATTACGTGAAAAAATTGGCGATGATTATTTTCAAACGGTCAAGGGGGTTGGGTACAAATTTGTTTCGGATGAAACTTAATTTTTTAATTAAACAGATAATTTGAAACGAGCAATTAAAAAACTACTCAACTGTTGAAATGATTAATAGAGAACAGCATGTGACCGTTGAAATACAATAAATAGATGCGCATAAAAATAAAAAAAACATACTCTTTTGCTTTCTGGTGTACAGCGATTATCACTGCTTTTTTAATAGCAGTTTTACTTTTTGTTGGTTGGGTATTTGGAAAGCCGCTTGATTTTGAAATAATTTTGAGTATTATTTTTATCCAATTTGTTTTTACTTTTTTTACAATTCAAACACGAGTTGAAATTTTTATTTACAGTCGGATTAAAAAGATTTATGAAGAAGTAAAACTATTTAATCTAGGCAATCTAAAGAAATCATCTGTAACGACAGATATGGAAAGTTTTTCTGCTGAAGTCAAAAAGTTTGCTGAGCAAAAACAGATTGAAATTGCTGCTTTACGAGAACGTGAAATTTACCGTAGAGAATTTTTAGGAAACGTATCACACGAATTAAAAACTCCTATTTTCACGATTCAGGGGTATTTGCTAACATTACTTGATGGCGCAATTGATGATGATGTCATCAGAGAGAAATATTTGCACAGAGCAACCAAAGGTGTTGAGCGACTCGTTGCTATTGTAAAAGATTTGGATCTTATCTCTAAATTAGAGTCCAATGAATTACATTTAGATAAGGAGCAATTCAACTTAATCGAACTGATTCAAGGAATTTTTGATCAGTTAGAAATGCGTTCAAGTATGAGAGGTGTTAATCTCGTTTTCGACAAACCGTATGATGTCCCTTTACTTATTAATGCAGATAAAGAGCGTATAGAACAAGTGCTTACTAATTTAATTGTGAATTCGTTAAAATATGGCAAAATAGGAGGAACTACTATTGTTACTATTGAATCATATGGACATGAAAAAGTTTTGGTCAAAATAGCGGATAATGGTGAAGGCATTAAAGAAGAACACTTACCTCGTTTGTTTGAACGGTTTTATAGGGTTGATAAGAGTAGGTCTAGAGCACAAGGCGGGTCTGGGTTAGGGCTTTCAATCGTAAAACATATTATTGAAGCGCATGATGAAAACATTTTGGTTAAAAGTGAATTTAAAAAAGGTTCTGAGTTTTCATTTACTTTAAAAAAGGTTAAATAAGTCATTTTGACTTACGGATGCCTCTTGAACAAATCCCCTATAGTTTTCTACTTGAGAGAGCATTTCTATTGTGAATTTTTCTTCAGATGAAAACGGAGCAATATTTAACTTTTTTAAATGTTTCGCCAAATATTCTTGTTCATTCTGACCATTTGTAGGAATAAAAAAACACTTTTTATTTAGTATTGCCAAATCGAGTATGGTAGAATATCCTGACCTACACAGCACCAATTTGCTTTCGTTGATTGCCGTTTCTAAGGCTTTTGACAACAAGAAATTAATAAAAGTTAGTTGCCCATTATTTGATTTTTCTTGTTTTTCTGAAATCACTCCACGTACAAATAGCACAGTGCCTTTATACTTTTTTAATTCTGAAATTAATTTATTTTCTAATTGCGTTCTTAAAGGTTCAATTCCGGAAAGTAACACCAACAAATCATATTTTATTGGAATACTGTTTTTTTGAAAACGACTTGAAATTCCGAGATATTTTGTCTTGATTTTCAGTTTGTTTTCTGAAAGTTTTCCTGATAATCGATCGCCATCTTCAATATCTGGCACCCAACATTCATCAAACTTATTGATAAAATATTGATGAATTTTAGAAGTTAAATAAGTTGTAAATCCAGAGTAAACCTTGATTTGATGTGTGATATAAACAGAAGGGACTTTGTCGCTTCTAACCCCCATACGATTGTCGGAAATAATTCCGATTAAATTTTCTGAAAGCACTAAAGATTCAACTAATTCTTGCTCTGCTGTTATTGCTTTTCGAATGGAAAAACTTTGAAATAGTAATTTCCATTTAAGCCATCTTCCGTTTTTAGGATACTTAATATTATAAGAGGGTAGTTCTACGAATTTTAGTTTTGGAAACTCTTTGCGTAAAAAATCCAATGCAATTCCATCACTCCCTATTATGGGGTTAAACCCTTTTTCTATTAATTCCTTAATTATAGGAATACATCGTGTTGCATGTCCTATTCCCCAGTTTAGAGGGGCGACAAGAACATTTTTTGTATTTGGTATTTTGTTTGTGATTGGGTTCTATTTAGGGGGTTATCAAGCCATCCAATAATTACGATGAACATTGAGAAATGAAGAGATTGAATATTACCCTCTTTCCTTCCCAATTTGATAATACTCAAAGCCTCTGCTTTCCAAGTCAAATGTAAAATATTGATTTCGGCCATCAAAAATAATTGGCGTCACTAATTTTTCTTTTATTTCATCAAAATCCGGAGAACGGAACTCCTTCCATTCTGTTAAGAGAATTAATGCATTTGCTTTATCTAAACATTCGTACTTTGAATTCACATAAGAGACCCCCTCAACATCTTTCAAATAAAACTCTTTTGACTCCTCCATTGCTTTGGGGTCATAAGCAACAATTTTAGCGCCCCTTTTTACCAATTCTTTAACCACATAAATAGCAGGTGATTCTCGCATATCATCGGTACCTGGTTTAAAAGACAATCCCCATAACGCAAATGTAAATCCGCTTAAATCCTCCCCAAAACGCTTGATTACTTTATTGGCTATTACAAATTTTTGATTATTGTTTACTTCCTCTACAGAAGAAATTAACTTTGCATCATAATTATATTCCTTTGCTATTTTTGTTAGTGCCTTTACATCTTTTGGGAAACAAGAACCTCCATATCCACTGCCGGGATAAATAAAACTGTACCCTATTCTTTTATCAGAACCAATCCCCACGCGTACATTATTTACATCTGCGCCTACCAATTCGCAAATATTTGCAATCTCATTCATAAAGGAAATCTTGGTGGCTAGCATAGCGTTTGCTGCATATTTTGTCATTTCAGCAGAACGAATATCCATACCAATAAAACGATCATTGGTTCTTAAAAACGGAGCGTATAGCTTACGCATTTCCTCCATAGCAACATCAGAATCTGCGCCAATTACAACGCGGTCGGGCTTCATAAAATCTTGAATAGCGGCACCTTCTTTTAAGAACTCAGGATTGGAAACCACATGAAAATCAAGAGAAACGCCCCTTTTATCTAATTCGTTTTGAACAGTTTTCTTCACTTTATCTGCTGTTCCTACTGGCACAGTTGATTTATCAACAATTACCAACGGTTTTTGCATGGTTTGCCCAATTTGTTTTGCAACGGCTAATACATATTGTAAATCTGCAGAACCATCGGCACCCATTGGGGTTCCAACAGCAATAAAAACGATGGTTGATTTTGGTAAACTATCATTTAAATCGGTACTAAAAAATAAGTTTTTGTTTTTGGCGTTTTTGAGTACCATAGCTTTCAAGCCTGGTTCAAAAATAGGAATAATGCCTTGCTTTAATTTTTCAATTTTAGTTGCGTCAACATCTATACAAGTTACATGATTTCCCATTTCAGAAAAACAAGTTCCTGAAACCAAGCCGACATATCCTGTGCCTATTACTGTTATGTTCATGTTTTTTAAATTTAATAGTATCTTCTTTCAAAAACAATAATGTGCCAATGAATAGCTACAATCATGAGGCCCTTATTTTTGAAGGAAATAATAATTATTTTATGTATCCAAACACACTAATAATACATTTTATTTAGTGTGTTTTAAGGAAAGATAAAAATATGAATATTTTTAGTTTTATCGCAGGTTTAGAAGGCTAAATGGCTAGATAAAAATATTTTTTAGTATATTTACTCTTAAATTATTTTTAAATTAAAACATTATGAAAAAACAATTACTATTATTTATTACTTTATTTACTTTTTCACTTGGATATTCGCAGTGCCCAACAGCTGATGTTGACGGGGAAGTTGTACTAGCCTCTCAATTAGATATAGATGAATTTAAGACAGGCGGCATGTACGAAAATTGTACAACAATTACAGGAAAGCTGGTTATAGGACACAAGAACTTTACTGAGAATTTAGATATTGTTGATTTGAGCCCATTAAGTGGAATAACCTCTATTACAGGAGGGTTAGATCTACGATCAAATCATGCATTAACAAGTATTTCAAGCCTTTCTAGTTTAACAAGTGTTGGGCCAAGTTTAAGTTTTTATTGGAACCCTAAATTAGTAGATTTAGATGGTCTGCAGGGTATTACTTCTATAACAGGGCTCCTTTATATGCAATATAATGGCTTTGTCAGTCTTAATGGGTTGGATAACTTAACCAGTATTGGCGGTTTTCTTGGGATTTATGAAAATGCCAGTTTAACTAGTTTTTCGGGTTTAAATTCTTTAGCAACTGTTGGCGATTACTTTTATGTTCAAAAAAATAGCAATGCTGCTCTAACAGATTTTACAGGTTTTAATGGTTTAACAAGTGTTGGAACGTCTTTTACTATTGAAAGTAATAACAATATTACAAGTTTAAATGGTTTTGATTTGTTGAACTCTATAGGTACCACTTTTAATATTACAACAAATGCCGAATTAACTTCGTTAAACGGAATAGAGTCTTTAACTCATATCAGTACAAATGGTGGGACTTCAGGATTTCAAATTAATGCTAATCCAAAGTTAACAGATATTTCTGGGATGATAAATGTTGACCATACCGATATTTCAACACTTACCATTAGAAATAACACATTGCTTTCTACTTGTGCGATTTCTAATGTGTGTGCTTATATGGATGCGGGTGGGAATCGTATAATTTCGGGTAATGCTACAGGTTGTGCTAATGCTACAGAAATTCAAGCGGCTTGTACTCTTCTAAGTGTTTCAGATTATTTATTAAAAGAGGCTATTTCTATTTACCCAAATCCTGTTTTAAACCAACTAAATATCTCGGTAAAAACGGAGATAAATATAGAGCGTTTAGAACTATATTCTATTGATGGTCGCCTTATTAAAAGTCAGCAATATGAATTACAATCTATGGATTTATCAAACGTATCTACCGGAATTTATTTTCTGAAAATTTCTAGTGATAAAGGACAAATCAACGCTCGTATTGTAAAGCAATAAAAAAAATAAAAGGCTATGTCTTTTGATACAACACCTAGTGGGTTTTAAAAACTTACTAGGTGTTTTGTTTTACGGCATATTTATCAAATTATAAACCTTGCTTTTTGTCTGCG
>JAGLDM010000341.1 GCA_023145595.1 Flavobacteriaceae bacterium
CCTAGGGGAATTCTTTAGATTAAACTAATCTTTAATACAACGTACACTAAACCCGTACTTTTTATTGTCATTAAAACTCCAGATTTTTGTGCTGTCAAAACTCAACTTACGGTTTCCATAATTACCATTGCTGTCTTCGGTAGAACTCCACCAGTACCCTTCTTCTGTAAGTTTAACAAATTCGCCAGTATAGGCACGATAACCACTCGGTAATGCGGTGAAACCGGTTGTATTTATGAAATTTGTAAAATCAGAATTACCAACAGACCCTAAGTTTTTTGAAGTTTTCCAGCCCGAATTATTAGCTAATGATTTGGCAATTTCGTTACTTCCAACGGTGCCATCATATGAATAACCATTATCTTTTAAGTAATTTTCTAATTCTAACCATTCGGCATTTGTTGGTAAATGCCAACCATCAGGACATGCTGTTTTTGCAGCCTCCCATTGGTATAACACTCCATATTCACTACCCTTACTAGTGCTATTATCATAATATGCCCAAGCATCTGCATCACTATTATCATACCAAGTCAGTTCATCTGTGATGTTCTGAATACCAGTACCTGTATATGAAAGATTTTCTACCATCCATACTTGATTTCCTATTTCTACCCATTTATAAACATGACTATCTCGACTATCTGTAAAAGTGCCTGTTTCTCCTATTGAAGGTGGGTTGTTTCCTGAATTATCATCATCTTTATTACAACTGATTAACATTGCTGATGATACTATTGTTGCTATCATTAATAAATTTGATATCCTGAGTTTCATTTACTTTTGTTTTAAGTGAAATTTAATTTAGTATAAGGTAGTGTTTTTAGGCGAAAGCTAAATAAGAAGATTTTGCCCTGATTTTACGAGATAGTGTCATTTTTTTGCATTTTCATCAATTATTCGTCAGAATCTAAAAGGTCTATTTTTTCAGTCAATTCAAAATCAATACCATCAATCATGTCTCCCTCATAACTCTCTTTTATGTTAAAATTTATTTGATTTGGAAAGGATAAGTATTTTAAATTTTCTAGTTGTTCTTTGTTAATTTTTGCAACGTAATTTCCAGGCTTTAACCCTAAGTAATATACATAACCGTCGCTCTCTGATTGTATTTGAGTAATAAGTTTACCTTTTTCATATATATCAACGAGCATTCTTCCTTTTCCTCTACCATTAATTGTTACTCCTCCTACAATTTCTCCAACTGGCAGAATAGGAATACTTACTGTTTTAAATTGGTTTGGATCTACCATTATGGAAAATATCTCATTGTCATAACGCCAAGATATTACATCTAAATCATCATTACTAACTTGTATTATATGCTCAATAAACGGGTTTAAGTTAGATATTTTAATAATTGAGTCAATAAGATTATAATTTATTTCCCCTCCTCTAGATCTTATTGAATTTATTGAAACTTTCTTCTCTCCCTCGTCAAATACTTTATTGTGATTTACATCAACAAATGCAGAAATGATAATTCCTCCTCTACCTGTAGCGCTATTGTTTGAGTAAGTGTTTTTTTCACCTTTACCATACAAAACACTTCCGCCAGCAGATTCGTTAAAACTAAAGCCAGTACTAGAGGTGCTTGCATTAAAAGCTGTTTTAAAATGATCAAATCTATATGAAGCCCCAATATTTGCAAAATAAGATTTACTGTAATCATTTTTAATTATTCTTAATTTAATATTTCCTCTTTTTATTCTTTTATCGACGTTTAACCCAAAAGCACCTATACCTTTAGATGCTGAATTATACTGTATTGTAGGGCTTACAGTTATGTTGTATTTAAATCTGTAGGTTGCGGTTAAATCACTTACTAAATAGGATTTGAACTTTTTTTCAGAATAAAATCTAAGATCCGTTTTACTATTTAAAGAGAAATCTTTATAATAGGCAGCAAGAGTTAATTCTCCAAGATTGTTGATTTGATTACTATATAAAGTTTGTGTATATTTTATTCTTGAAAACCCGCTAATCCACCTAAATTTATAGGGCATAGAAAATAAAATCATTCTACGCTCATTATACTTATATGTGTTGAGCGTTTGCCCTTTTGCCTGCCTCAAGTAATTAATATCTAAATTCGCATTATTTTTTAGTCTTAAATTTAAATTTATATCTCCTTTAAACCCATGAGTATATTTCCCAGTTAATGTAATAAAACTAGAAACTTGATAGGTAGACTTAATAAAAGGCAAAAGAATGTTATTTAATTTGTAATTAATGTACTCTACTCCCCCTCCAACTGTTAAATCCTTTATTAATCCATAATTAATTTCTCCTTTAGTTAAGTAAGATGTTTTAAGTGTATCTGTAATGAAGCCTGTATTAAATTTATACTCATACTTGTTTTTAGGCAACATCACAATAGAGTTTGTAATTGTTTTTTCTAGGAATCTTTCTTCTCCATTTGGTCCATAATATTTTACCGTCATTCTTGTAGTACCAAAAACGTTGGGAACTTTAAATGTATAAAATCCAGAACCGTCAGCTTTAGTGAAAGCTACCAAAACATCATTAATATAGAGTTCAACATCCCAATCTGGTTGTGTGTATTCCGACATGTAATAAAAACCTTCTGCTTTCTTGATTTCTGTAGATATATTTGACACTGAGGCTCCAACGTAGGGGTCAATAATAGTAGCTTCAGAATTATGCGCTATCCTTCCTACCTCTACTTGCTTAAAATATTCTTGTTTATTATCAACCCACTTCCATCTATAGGCAATTGATCTTTTATCAAACTCTCTATCAGTGTTTAATGCTATAGCAAAATCTGCCTGACCGTATAGCACTTCTGCTCCTAAAGCAAAAACACCTGTAGTATTATTCAATCCTGTTTTTGATTGGGTTGAAGCAATTGTCCAGTCAAAAACCCCTGCTTTAAACTTGTGATAAGTTCTATCGATTACTGTATCTGCTACTATTTTATTTGATTGAAGTTTACTAATATTGCTTCTAACTTCATTAAGCCTATTTAATCTTTGTATTGGCAATTCATAAAACGATTCAAGTTTCATTGAAAGCGACCTAAAATCAAAATCTAGTTTAATATTAAATATATTGTTAATTGTTTTTGCGTCTAAAATAATTAAATCAGACTCCATTTTTAGTTTACCTTTAACCTTGTGATTCACTCCCATAAACTCTATAGTCTGTGTTTTGTAATCGATTATAAAAGGCTTTTTATCAGAAGTAAAGAAACCATTAATAACAGATTCGTCTTCATTAAGGGTGTTGTAGATCATTAAATTATCAAAAAGTTCTTGAACTCCTAGATAAATTACATCATTCTCGTCTATTATCACATCCATATCAAATCTGAAATCATTCCCGACTTTAATCAAGACAGGCACGTAGTCAAACGACATAAGTCTGTCATCTATATCTTTAACTACATCTATCTCTTTAACTGTTTTGTTGCTTGCAATAGTTTTGTGAACATCCCCTGCAATCTCCAAACTATCATTATTACTAGAACTTAAACGCTGATTTATTCTGCGATTAAATGCTTTTATTGAATGATTTACATTCTCTGGAACAACAGAATAATTAGATGCATAGGTATTGTAATCATTGTTTTTAGAGGGCGAACTATGAGATTGAGAATGCAATTTATTGTTTAAAGAAAAAAACAGTAATACAATAACAAAACACAAATATTTTGAATTATTGTACTTACTTATATTTGTTATCTTTTTCAAACGACAATATTTATTAAAAAATAAACACCCCAAAAACAATAATATATACGAGAATTAATTAGCAGTAAATATAACATCAAAAGTACCTGTATAAGTGCCCGAAGTTGCATTTGAGGTTATATTTAAAGTGCATCCGATATATACGTCATCAGGTATGTTACCACCTGTTGGAGATAACACATCATTAGGTTGATCTGTAGGGCCTACAGTTAAAGTTAAAGTAGTTGTACCATTAGTAAGAGTTGAATCGGAATAAGTTATATTAATAATGTTGGTACTTACTTGCTTAACTTCTATAAGGGCAGCCGAAGTATGAGAAGAACTAAGAGCATATACTCCTCCGGTAACAGATCTAATCCCTGCTGCTGATATTGTAATTGACCCTGAAGTGTTTTTAGTGAATTTACCAAAATCGAAATCAGTAATATCAGTAACTGTTATTTGACTGTAAATAGCATTGCTAAACATCAGCAACAATAAATAAAATGTATATTTAAAACTATCAATCATTATTTATAATATTAAAAAACAAACTTTAACAGGAGGTAACTTACCAAAACAATATAGGGGTAGAATTCTTATGGGTTGGTATGCACATATTATTCTTTCCGCTAAAGTTCAATTACAGCCTCGTTAAGAACTCTCTCTTTGCTATACTTATCTTTTATTTTTGCCCTTATAAATAATTTTCCTGATGAAAAATCAATAAGATCTGTGTTATTTAATCTAACTCTAATTTGTCTTAAAGTTATGTCTGTATAAACCCCTACACCGTTAATTCTACCAACAATTATTTTCTCACCAATTATTGGAGCATACTCTACCTCAATATCTCCATAAAAAGAGGTGTCTCCGCCTCTTTGTAGGTCTAGATCTACAAAATCAGTCATATTCTCCCTTGTGTATTTCTGATTAGTAATATCTACAGTCATATTATTTTCTATATTTCTATAAATAACAGGAAAAGACATGCCAAATATAGGGATCAAGTCAACACTAAAGCTAGTAGTGTCCTTCTTAAATTTGTCTTCTTCTCCTAGAGCAGCTTTAGGTCTCTCTCCTCTAAAATATGCATGAGATCGATACTCCCCAAGTTCCATATTAGATTTTTTCCTAATTTGTAAAGCTATAACCTGGGGCTCTCCAGGGTTTAGAGTTACTTTTCTAGGAAAAATTCGCAAATATGGCTCCGAGAACATGTGTAGAGAGTCTTCTTCTGTTATCTGCTCAAAACTACCCGTTTTTGTCATTTTATAATTAATAAAAGAAATTGAATAGGTTGCAGTATCTTTTCCGATGTTTACAATATTTATTAAAACCTTTGGCTTTGAGTTTTTCTCAAAAACTATACGGTTTGGAGTAAGCAATAAATTCTGTGAAAATGTAGTGAGACTAAAAATTGACAGTAAAAACAAAAATAAAATTCTCATATGTTGAAGATCAAAAGGGTTAATATTATAATACTTAAAGGTATAATAAAGTGTTTAATTAAACCTAAGAGTATTGAAAAAAGATTTACCTATTATAAATTAAGACATTATAGTAAATTCTGAATTGTAAAGCCTTTATTTTTAACTTCCTATTTAATGATTGGGTTCTTAGTGAAAATAATCTAATAGGGTGAAAGGAAAAACTAAAAGTTAAAACAACTATACAAACAACAGTTCATTAGAAAATAAGAAATAGAGTTTAAAGTGAAAGAATACATAAAAAAAGTCAAAACAAATATTGTTTTGACTTTTTAGTTATAGATTACATTCTGTTAATTATAAGCTAGAGTAACATCATAGTCTCCTGTATAAGAACCTGCGATTTCATCAGTACCCATATTTAATGTTGCACCAACAGCAAAAGAATCTGAACCAGCAGCTGGTACAGTTACAGGGTTGGCAGCGTCAGAGGCGTCAGTAGTAAGAAACAAAAACGTATTAACGAGCATAGTTTGCACACCGTTAGTTATTGTAACATCAGAAGAAGGTAAAGTAATATCGTAAGTAGATGCTGCTAGACCTGTCATGTTAAAAGTAGCTTCTGTACCTACATCTGAAGAAATAAGTACAACATCTCCAGAACTTACACTTCTAGAACCTGCAGTTGACATAACAACAACTGATGCCGTTGTTGGTATTGTTAGGTCTCCAAAATGAAGAACTTGGGTGTTGGTAATTGTCATTGCAGCAATCAAGTTTGCGGAAGCTGCCGATGTTGACGTTTGTGCATTTGCACTAAACGTAATCCCTAAAAGGATTAACGAAGAAATAAATATATTTTTCATATTTTTCATATTTAAAATGTTAATTAAAAGAGTTAAAAATCAATAGTATAATAATAGTGTTGCTTAATTATAAGCTACAGTTACATCATAGTTTGCGGTATAAGCACCTGCTGCTAAACCTGTACCTATATTTAATGTACCTACAACTTCAAATGTATCTGTACCATCAGCAGGTACTTCTACTGGGTTTGAAATGTCCCCTATATCTTCAGCATCGAATTTTAAGGAGTTTACAGTCATATTATCACCGCCATTTACAATAACAACTGAAGCAGGTAGTGTAATATTATAAGCTACAAGTGCTTCACCTGTAATATCAAATTTAGCTGGCTGCCCTACATTTGTAGCTATTAATACAGCATTTCCTGATTGTACAACTCTAGCCCCACCATCATAGGTGTATTCTAATTCTACAACAGAGGCTGTTGTTGGTACAGTAATATCTCCAAAATGAAGAGTTTGGGTATTAGTAATTGTCATTGTAGAAGCCAAGTTTGCGGAAGCTGCCGATGTTGATGTTTGTGCATTTGCACTAAACGTAATCCCTAAAAGGATTAACGAAGAAATAAATATATTTTTCATGTTTTTCATATTTAAAATGTTAATTAATAAACAGTTAAAGTTAAATAGTATTATAATAAATACTATTGATTAATTATAAGCTAGAGTAACATCA
>JAGLDM010000342.1 GCA_023145595.1 Flavobacteriaceae bacterium
AAATAGAAATAAATGTTACAACAATGCAACTAATGGGAACTAATGGCTGTAATAGTATTTCTGGTGGAATTAAAACTTTAAACGAAACTGAAATCACATTTGGCCCGCTTATGGAAACCCGAAAAATGTGCCAATACATGGAGATTCCTAATAGTTTTAATGTGAACTTGTCAAAAGTGACCTCTTACAAAAGGGAAGGAACTTCGCTAATCTTAAAAGACGTAAACAACAAAGCTTTGCTTTCTTTTAAAAAAATAGATTAATTTCATTTTCCATATTCATCAACTATAATTCATTATGAAACTCTTCCAAATAGCACTTATTGCAATTTTAATTTCGAATTGTAATTCAGAAAACAAAACACTTACTATGAGCGAAACTAATCCGTTTAACACAGTTCTCAATGAGCCTATAGACTATGTAAATGTGACTGGTACTCATATAGATGAATACATCAATGTTTCCATTTCGAATGCAAAACAAGAAGT
Organism: Flavobacteriaceae bacterium; assembly: GCA_023145595.1. Taxonomy (GTDB): domain Bacteria; phylum Bacteroidota; class Bacteroidia; order Flavobacteriales; family Flavobacteriaceae; genus Urechidicola. The sequence goes on from JAGLDM010000342.1 coordinate 489, forward strand.
AGCCATAATCAATCAGCAGCAAGTAGTTACTTTTGAAAACACTTTTATTGCTTTAGATAGGGTCTTAAATAATATAGGCAAAGCATCTAATAATGCATTCACAATGTTTTGGACTTCTACAGATTCTATAGCAAGAGCGAAGGGTTTAGAAGGCTATGAAAAAATTACTCCATTATTCACTGATTTATTTTCTGATAAAAACTTATTCAACCAATTCAAAAAGTTTTCAGAATCTGATGATTATAAAAAATTAACAGGGCATCGAAAAGTTTTAGTTGATGATGTTCTAAAAAGTTTTGAAGAGTCTGGAGTAAATTTAAATAAAGACGATTTAAAAAAATATAAAAAGTTAAATGAAGAAGTAAATGAATTGACTTCGCAATATTCGACCAATATGAATACAGCCAATTTGGTTGTAAAAACCGATGAAGACGGAATGCTAGGTTTGCCTGATACTTTTAAAAACAAATACAAAATTGGTGATGATTTGTATGAAATCCCCGTAATAAACGCAACGAACGGTACGGTAATGAAAAATGCAAAGTCAGAGGCTATACGAAAAGAATTTGCTGTAAAATATGACAATCGTGGAGCCGATAAAAACTTAGTAATTCTTGATTCGCTTGTGAGTAAGCGCTATCAAATTGGAAGAATTATGGGGTATAAATCCTATGCTGCATATAATGTGAACTCTAAAATGGCAAAGACTCCAGAAACTGTTTGGAGTTTTATCAACGACTTAATTGAACTCTCCAAAGAAAAAGCAATCGCAGATCATAAAATTTTAAAAGCTGAAAGAAATAAAGAATTAAATATCCAAAGTGATGCCCCTATTAATCCTTGGGATATTAACTTTTATAACAATCAAATTTTAAAAAACAAATACAAGGTTGATGGCGAATTGATTAGAGAGTACTTACCAATGGATGCCTGTTTGGAGGGAATGTTTAAAATTTACCAGCAATTACTTGGGCTCGAATTTAAGAAAGTTAAAAATGCATCTGTCTGGAATGACGACGTAACTATGTATCAGGTTTTTGAAGGTGATACATTAAAAGGTGTTTTTTATCTTGATTTATACCCAAGACCCAATAAAGAGTCTTGGTTTTATGGAGTAGGATTGACAGAAGGTAGTCAAACAAAAGACGGATATGAAGTTCCCGTAAAAATGTTGTTGGGTAATTTTACAAAACCAACTAAAAATTTACCGTCATTATTAAGTATGCGTGAATTGAACACTTTGTTTCATGAATTTGGACATATTATGGAAGGCATGTCTTATGAGGGAGAATTTTCTACGCAAGCAGGTTCAAAAAGTGATTTTGCAGAAGCGATGTCACAAATGTTTGAAAATTGGATTGGGGATTATGAAATCTTAAGTTCGTTTGCTAAACATTATAAAACGGGTGAAGTTTTTCCGAAAGAGTTGTTTGACAATATGAAAAAAGCGAAAAACCTATCTTCAGGCTTAAGCGCACAACGAAGTTTAAGATCTTGTTTATATGACTTAAATTTATACGACAAATACGATCCAAAGAAAGGATTAGACACCGATGATTTATGGCGACAATTAGACAAACAAATGGGCGTGATTCCAAGATATATTGAAGGCACGCATCCACAAGGAAGTTGGATTCACATCAATACACATCCTGTTTATTACTATGGTTATTTATGGTCTGAGGTATATGCCCAAGATATGTTTACTGTTTTTGAAAAGAATGGTTTGCTTGATTCTGAAGCAGGAATTAGATATCGAAAATTAATTTTAGCTAACGGAACTCAGCGTGATATTATTGAAGTTGTTGAAGAGTTTTTAGGAAGACCCTCAAATAATAAGGCTTATATTAAAAGTTTGGGCTTATAATTGCGATTGTTTAAACTACATCTAACAGATTTAAAACAACTTAACAACCCTTTAAAAATCTTTCATTTTTAAAGGGTTGTTTTTTTGTCAACTAAACTAGAGTTAGTACTTTTGCCTAAACCTATTACACATGAAAAAAACCAAATACGTTTTTGTTACAGGAGGCGTAGCATCATCACTTGGAAAAGGAATTATTGCTGCATCCTTAGCCAAATTATTACAAAAAAGAGGCTACTCTGTTACTATTCAAAAGTTAGACCCATATATTAATATTGACCCAGGAACCTTAAATCCGTATGAACATGGTGAGTGTTATGTTACGAATGATGGTGCTGAAACCGATTTAGATTTAGGTCATTACGAACGATTTTTAGACGTTCCAACTTCACAGGCAAATAATGTAACTACAGGTCGTATCTATCAATCTGTAATTAACAAAGAACGTAAAGGTGAGTTTTTAGGTAAAACGGTTCAAATTATTCCTCATATTACAGATGAAATTAAACACCGTATTCAAATTCTTGGAAACACAAGTGAATTTGATATTGTAATTACTGAAATAGGTGGAACCATTGGCGATATTGAATCCTTACCTTATGTAGAGGCTGTTCGTCAATTATTATGGGAATTGGGACATGAGAATGCACTTTCTATTCACTTAACATTAATTCCTTATTTAGCAGCAGCAGGTGAATTAAAAACAAAACCTACGCAACATTCTGTAAAAATGTTGATGCAAAGTGGTGTGAACCCAGATATATTGGTTTGTAGAACAGAACACAAATTAAATGATGGTATCAAACGAAAATTAGCATTATTCTGTAATGTGCAACAAGATTCTATTATAGAATCGTTAGATGCTGAAACTATTTATGATGTTCCAAATATGATGTTGGAGCAAAAATTGGATGAAGTTGTTTTGAATAAAATGAAACTTCCTATTGATGGGGAACCTCAATTAAAAGAATGGAATGCTTTTTTGACCAAACATAAAAACCCAAAAAATACGATTGAAATCGGTTTAATCGGTAAATATGTTGAATTACATGATGCCTATAAATCTATTGTAGAATCCTTTATACATGCTGGTGCTCATAATGAAGTAAAGGTAAAAATACGTTGGATTCACTCCAATGAATTAACTTTAGAAAATGTACCGAGTAAATTAGAAGGATTGAGTGGTGTTTTAGTTGCACCTGGATTTGGTGATCGCGGAATTGAAGGTAAAATTGAAACCATACGTTATGCACGTGAAAACAAAATACCTTTCTTCGGAATTTGTTTAGGAATGCAAATGGCTGTTATTGAATTCTCACGAAATGTGCTCGGCTTAAAAGATGCTTTTTCTACTGAAATGAATAGTGACACCCCCTATCCTGTTATTAATTTAATGGAAGAACAAAAATCTATTGTTGATATGGGAGGTACTATGCGATTGGGAGCATGGAAATGCCAATTAGCAGATAATTCTAAAGTCAAAGAAATTTACAAACAAGAAATTATAGAAGAGCGTCATAGACATCGTTATGAATTAAATAATGATTATTTAGAACAACTTAAAAATGCAGGAATGATTGCAACAGGTAAAAATCCTGATACAAACTTGGTTGAAATTATTGAGATTCCAGACCATCCTTGGTTTATAGGAACACAATACCATCCAGAATATAAAAGTACGGTTCTGAATCCACATCCTTTATTTGTATCATTTGTAAAAGCTGCTTTGGAATACTCTTTGGCATAATTATATTGTAATTGAAAACTATTATTATTTGTTATTCCTGCGAAGGCAGGAATCCATAGTTCTTTTGCTTATAGATTCCTGCCAGTTTACCTTGAGCATAGTCGAAAAGCAGGGATGACAGGTCAAAATGAAACGAATAAACAGCATAAACAATTAACCAAAAATCACTACTTTTGTCGCGCTTTTTTATGACATATAAAAGGGCAAATGACAAGATGATATTTTAAAAATATGGAACAAAAGAAAACAGATGTAAATTCGATTATCGGATTTTTACTACTTGGGGCAATTGCACTTTGGTGGATGTACACAAATCAACCAACTCCCGAGGAACTCGAAAAACAAAAAACAGAACACGTACAAGATTCTATTAAAGCATTAGGTACACATGCTGTTCCAATGACTAAAATAGAAAATACAGCAACACCGCAAGTTTCTGATTCTATCGCATTGATAAATGCACAAAATGAATTGGGTGCTTTTGCTCCTTCTGCTTCTGTAGATACAAGTGAAACTACGGTTATAGAAAATGACTTGGTAAAATTAACCATTGCCAATAAGGGTGGTCAAATTATTGAAGCTCATTTAAAAAAATATACTACTTACCATGATGAACCTGTAAAGTTAATCAAAGAAAACAATGCCTCTTTCAATATTAATTTTGGAACAACGGGTAATAGAATCTTAAATACAAAAGATTTAAACTTTAAGCCTTCACTAACTAAAAACGGAGACAGTCAAGTTTTAACAATGCGTTTGTTAGCAGGTAACGACAAATACTTAGAATACAGATATGAAATCAAACCAGATGATTATATGGTTGATTTCTCAATTAAATCTCAAGGATTAGGTACTGTTTTCAATACATCTCAGGATGTTAACTTAGAGTGGAATTTAACAGCCTTTAGAAATGAAAAAAGTATCAAGTCAGAAAATATGTATGCTTGGCTTTATTACAAATCAGAAAACAACGTAGATTATTTAAGTCAGGATGATGATGAAACAGAAAAAGAAATAAACTGGGTTGCCTTCAAGCAACACTTTTTCTCAAGTATCTTAATGTCTGACGAAGCGTTTAAATCGGCTCGTATGGTTTCTGAAACCTTGTTTAAAGATACTGAAACTGATTCTATTTACACAAAACAATTCAAATTATTAGCTCCATTAGAATTAAAAAGTGGTGAGTTAAATTATACTATGAATTGGTTTTACGGACCAACAGATTACAATTTATTAAAAACCTACGAAGGCACTAAAATAGATGAAGTTGCTGATATGGGTTGGGGGATTTTTGGATGGATTAACAAATATGCATTTATCTATCTCTTCGGGTTCTTATCTACCATCACAACAAACTATGGTTTAATTATCATATTGATGACCATTGCGGTACGTATCTTAATGTCTCCATTGGTATACAAGTCGTACGTTTCTAGTGCAAAAATGAAAGTGATTCGCCCAGAAATGGAAGAAATCAATAAAAAATATCCAGGGAAAGAAAATGCAATGAAACGCCAGCAAGAAACCATGGCTATTCAACGAAAAGCGGGAGTCTCCATGCTGTCGGGCTGTGTACCTGCCTTATTACAAATGCCGGTATTCTTTGCGTTATTTAGATTTTTCCCATCAAACATAGATTTACGTCATGAAAGTTTTTTATGGGCAGATGATTTATCTTCTTATGATAATGTATTCAATTTAGGGTTTAGTATTCCTTTTTACGGAAGTCATGTTTCGTTATTTCCAATTTTAGCATCGATTGCTATTTTCTTTTACATGAAAATGAATCAGAGTCAGCAAGCAAACATGCAAGCACCAACACAAGAAGGGATGCCAGATATGCAGAAGATGATGAAAATGATGATTTACCTCTCTCCTATTATGATGTTGTTCTTCTTTAATCAATATGCGAGTAGTTTGAGTTTGTATTATTTTG
>JAGLDM010000343.1 GCA_023145595.1 Flavobacteriaceae bacterium
TAGGATATTTTGCTCAAAATCAATCTGAATATTTAGATAAAGAAAGAACTGTTCTTCAAATTATGGAAGATGCAGCTACTGATTCTAACAGAGTGAAAGTTAGAGATATGTTGGGGGCCTTTTTGTTTGGAGGAGATGATGTAGATAAAAAAGCGAAAGTACTCTCTGGAGGGGAAAGAAATCGGTTGGCTTTGTGTAAGTTGTTATTGCAGCCGATTAATACCCTGATTATGGATGAGCCTACAAATCACCTTGATATGGCCTCTAAAAACGTACTAAAGAAAGCGTTGAATGATTTTGAAGGAACTTTAATTGTAGTGTCGCATGATAGAGATTTTTTACAAGGGTTGACATCGACAGTTTATGGTTTTAAAGATAAAGTGATTAAAGAATATTTAGGAGATATTGATTATTTCTTAGAGCAACATAAGATGGAAAATTTGCGTGAAGCAGAAAAACGAACCAAAGTTGTTGTAGAGAAAAAGAAGCCGAATTCAAATGCGAAGCAAGACAGAAAATCGGATAAAGAAAAAAAGAAACTACAGAATAGGTTATCTAAAATAGAAGCAGAAATCTCAAGTTTAGAACGGACTATTATTAATTTGGACGCTCAGATTTCAGATGATTTTGAGGCAGTTTCTTCTGATCCTGAATTTTATAATAAGTATCAGGAAAAGAAAAACACATTGGATGAACTAATGGAGCAATGGTCGGAATTGGATGATTTGGTGAATGCTTAAAATTATTCATTTTAGTTCCTAAACGATTCCGTTAATTATAGAAATAGTTTAATGATTATATGTTTAAAAATTTAAAATTTAAGAAGATCCTTTTACCAAATATCAAAAATAGCATTATACAAAAAGTTCAATTTTCTGAAATTGAAAAGTTTGGTGTCTCTTTGTCAATTAAAAGAGAGGATTTGATTCACCCAGATATATCTGGAAACAAATATAGAAAGTTAAAATACAATTTACTTCAGGCTCAAAAAGAGAATAAGAAAACCTTGCTAACTTTTGGGGGGGCTTATTCTAATCACATAGCCGCCGTAGCATCCGCAGGGAAATTGGAAAATTTTAAAACTATAGGTGTTGTCAGAGGCGATGAATTAGGGGATGACTTAGAGAAAACGTTGAATTATAATCCGACTTTAAAGTATGCTAGCGAATGCGGAATGCAATTTAAATTTGTAAGTCGAAGTGATTATAGAAAGAAATCATCAAGGGAGTTTATTGCTGATTTAGAAACTGAATTTGAAGATTTTTATTTAGTTCCAGAAGGAGGAACTAATGAATTTGCCGTTAAGGGGTGTGAAGAAATTTTATCAGAGAAAACAAATCAGTTTGATACTATTTGCGTTGCGGTTGGTACGGGAGGAACTATTTCTGGACTAATTAATTCGGCTAAAACCCATCAGAAAATAATTGGGTTTCCGGCTTTAAAAGGATCTTTTTTGGAAAATGAAATTAAAGAATATACAACTCGTAAGAATTGGTTATTAACTAGTGAATATCATTTTGGGGGTTATGGGAAAACATCCGATGAATTGATTATATTTATCAATAAATTTAAAAGAGAAACAAACATTCAACTCGACCCTGTTTATACAGGTAAAATGGTTTTCGGAATTGTGGATTTAATCAAAAAGAAAGCTTTTAGAAAAGGCACAGAAATTTTGGCCATTCACACTGGAGGACTTCAAGGAATTGAGGGAATGAATACAGTTTTATTGAAAAAGAACCGTTTGATATTAGAGTAACTCTTAAAATCCTAAAATGAAATTTAAAATGCAAAGTCTACTTTTACTCGTAATTTTTATAGTAAGTTGTACTGCTAAAAAGCCTGTAATAACACAATCTTCTAAGAATTCCTCCGTAAAATTTGAGGTGGTTATTGAACCAGCAAAAAAGAAAGAGCCAGTAAAGAAAAAAACTTCAAGAGAAAAGAAACCCACACATTCCAACCCGAAAATAGCATATATAGAACGATATAAGGAAGTTGCTATGGAGGAAATGAGGCGATACAAAATACCTGCGAGTATAACATTGGCTCAGGGTATGGTAGAGTCGGGGAGCGGACAGAGTAACTTGGTGAGAAGGTCTAACAATCATTTTGGAATTAAATGTCATAAAGGATGGACAGGCGGTCGAACCTATCATGATGATGATAAAAAGGGAGAATGTTTTAGAGTGTATAAACATCCAGAAAAATCATATAGAGATCATTCCTTGTTTTTGGCAGAGCGCAGTAGGTATGCAGCTTTATTTGACCTTAAAATTACAGATTACAAAGGGTGGGCAAAAGGCTTGAGAAAGGCAGGATATGCCACAGATAAAAATTATCCAAAAAAACTGATTGCTGTTATTGAAGCACACGAATTGTATCGATATGATTCTGAGGTTTTGGGTAAAAAAGTTAAAGGAAAACGAAAAACAACAACGACCAATACTGACGGAATTTATTTTTCAAATTCAAAAAAACGACATGTTGTAGAGAAAGGAGATACGTTGTATTCTATTTCTAAACGATATGGTTTATCCGTAGATCAATTAAAGGCGATGAATCGCTTGCGAGGAAATGAAATTTCTATCGGGCAAGAGTTGAAAGTGTCGAAATAAAAAAGGAACTACGATTAAGTAATTCCTTTTAATATTTTATGAGATTCCTGCAAAGGTAGGAATGACAATTTGCAATTAAATTATTTCCACAAATAAGCCTTCATTAGTATTCTCAACCTTGGCAATATTCTTTTTAGTCAAGCCCTTAATGGTTTTATCCCATTTTTTATTGCTCAATCCACTTTGGGATTTTAATTCATTCAAGTCTATTTTTTCTACTTTCTGAATGATGGCTAATACTGCTTTTTCTTCATCGTTTAATTCAACCGTTGGAGCAGCACGTTCTGGTTTCATTTGCGGAAAGAATAGTACTTCTTGAATAGAAGCATTGTTGGTCATAAACATTACCAATCTATCAATTCCGATGCCGATACCAGAAGTAGGAGGCATTCCATATTCTAAAGCACGTAAAAAATCTTGATCGATAAACATGGCTTCATCATCTCCTTTTTCCGATAATTTTAATTGATCTTCAAAACGTTCGCGTTGGTCTATAGGATCATTCAACTCAGAATAAGCATTTGCCAATTCCTTCCCGTTTACCATCAATTCAAAGCGTTCAGTTAATGCAGGGTTATCTCTGTGTTCCTTTGTAAGCGGACTCATTTCTTTCGGGTAATCTGTTATGAAAGTCGGTTGAATGTAATGATGTTCGCATTTTTCACCGAATAATTCATCGATCATTTTACCAATTCCCATAGTCTCATCCGCAGGAATCCCTACGTTATTACAAACTTTTCGTAATTCATCTTCGCTCATTCCAGCAACGTCATATCCTGTATGGATTTTAATCGCTTCTAAAATAGGCACTCGTGCATACGGTGCTTTAAAGTTTATTTGATGCTCACCAACAGGAACCGTAGAAGTTCCGTTAGAATCTAGTGCTACTTTTTCTAATAATTTCTCGGTCATTTCCATCATCCAATGGTAATCTTTGTATGCAACATACAGTTCCATCACCGTAAACTCCGGATTATGAGTTCTGTCCATTCCTTCGTTTCTAAAATCTTTAGAAAACTCATAAACAGCATCAAATCCACCAACGATCAATCGTTTTAAATACAATTCATTAGCAACTCTTAAATACAAAGGAATGTCTAAAGCATTGTGATGTGTCATAAAAGGTCTTGCTGCTGCACCACCTGGAATGGGTTGTAAAATAGGAGTTTCAACCTCTAAATAATCATGGTCATTAAAAAATTGACGAATCGAATTTGTAATTTTTGTACGCTTTATAAAAGTATCTTTTACG
>JAGLDM010000344.1 GCA_023145595.1 Flavobacteriaceae bacterium
CTTTTCATTAAAGTGCTTGCTTCAACAAAATATTCCAAAGCATTTGCCATGCCCATAGTACCTGCATAGCCAATGATGAATTTGTTTTTCGGAATTTGATTTATTTTTTCTTCCGGGATTTCATCAACTTCTAGCATCGATTCATCAATTCCATTTGGAATCCAATGAAACTTACTAAAATCTTTGGATATCGGGGTTATATAACTAGATGCATTGGGTAGCAGAGAAACGATACTATCGGCTCTTCGGTAGCCAAACCTTTCAATCCAGCGCATCAGAATAACCATAGGGTGCCATTTTGAATATCCCTTTAAGTACATGGGAGTTAATGGCCATAAATCCCTAATTTCGAATAATAGTTTTTCAGCTTTAGTTTTTTTCTTCAAATACCATCCACTCAAAATTGGAAAAATGGGCATAGAAGATACTATAATTGCATTAGGCTTACCTAAAAATTCTACATTTAAACGTAAAATTTTAAATGCAAAAACCATCATGCTCCATAGTTTATAAATACTATCTCCTTTGTATTCTGGTATTTTCACCCAACAAAAGGTAAGTCCGCTCTCAATTTTTTCAAGCGTAAACGTTTTATCTTCTATAGTAGGCTGCGTATGAAATAAATGGTTGTAAGACCCTGAAACAATCACAACATCATATCCTTTTTCAATCCATTTTTTTGAAAAATAGTAATGACGTTCTCCCCAACCAGAAGTAGGTTTTCCTGCAGTTTGATTTAATACCCAAATTGTTTTTTTAGACATCTTTTAATTTTGAGATTGTAAGTTTATATTTTCCCGCTAATGTTTTAGGTATTTCATTTACTTTGTGAATTTTTAAATCAACATCATTTCCTATTTTTTCAAAAAACCTATTTCTAATTATTTTTTCTTCCTTTTTGGAAAAAGAAGGTTCAACAACTACTTTAATTTCATAATCTACATACGTATTTTGAATGACTTGCGATCGTTTTAAATATGGTATATCTAAAAAAAGTTTGTACAAACTAATAATTCTTCTACCATCACGAGTTATTAATACATCTTCAATTCTCCCCTCAATTTCCTGAACAATAGGTATTTCAATCCCAGATTTTGTTTTTTGATTTTTTGACATTCGTACACGATCACCGATGCGGTATCTAATTAATGGCTGATCAAAATTCATTAAACCAGTTGCAATCACTTCGCCAGACATTCCGTTTTTAACAGAAACACCTTGATCATCTACCACTTCCATAATACCTGTATCTGGACTAAATAATAGTTCACCGTCACTGTTTTCAGAAATCAAACCGCATGCCTCTACCCCACTATATGCATCATATACCTTGCATTGATATGCTTTTTCTATAGCAATTCTCATTTGCGGAGTTAATTTTTCGCTAGAGGTTAAAACCGCTTTCAATTTTGGAGCTTTTAGTTTGTTTTTATTAATATCATCAGCTAAAAAATAATTACTCATAGCATAGCCAACCATATACGTTACTTTATTTTTGACCATCCCTTCAACATAATTTGGTGAATTTTGTTCATTGATATGATACGCTGAAAAATACGTCTGCTTTTCTGCACTATTATAGCGGTAAAAAGGTTTTACAGGGTGATTGCCACCAATTACTCTTCGACCACCAATCATTCCTCTAGCCATCTTACTATTAACACCTGCCCAATTTCGCACCCTTGTTTCATAAGCTGCATTCCACTTCTGATGCATTTCTTTTGACAAGTAAATACTTACTGGAGTCCCAGTACTACCACTACTGTTATAAAAAGCCCCTTTTTTTCTTTTGGTTGATAATAAACTAGTTTTTCCAAATTTTCTTAGATCTTCTTTTTCTAGAAAAGGTAATTTGGAAATATTTTTTAACTCAAAAGTCTCAAAATCTTTGAGCGTAAATCCATTTTTAGAATATAAGTCTGTGTAAAACGGTACCGTTTTAAAGGCATGGACTAATAACTTCCTTAATTCAATCGTTTGATAATTATCCCATTGCTCTTTTGAAAACGTTTCTCTTTGTTTAAATTCATTTAGGTAATGTTTAAATTCCCCTCCTAAGCGTCTATTTTTCCAATAAACTCCATAGGCAGAAATTAAAATATTCTGCAAAAAAACTGGACTCGAATCATAAAAATAATCCAACCATCCTTTTTTAGGAATATCGTTCTCAAATAAATCAATCCAACCATTTTTTACTACCGACCAATCAAATTGTTCTACTTTGGTTCGTGCTGCTTGTAGTATTTGTTGAATATTCACTTCCCCTTCTATAATTTCTATAATTTTTAGGGTCATTGCCACGTGATCATTAGAAGGTACTAAAAAGGCATCTTCTCCATCTTTGAGTAAATATGGTATTCCTCCAACATTGGTTGTGACTACGGGTAACCCCATAGCCATGGCCTCCATCACACTAACGGGTGTATTGTCAACATTGGTTGTATTTATAAAAATATCGTAATCTTCTGAAACCTTGTGCCATTCTTTTTTTGATAATACTCCGGT
>JAGLDM010000345.1 GCA_023145595.1 Flavobacteriaceae bacterium
AATACTAGAACTTTGTCTTTACTTATTTCTTTTAGCGATACCAATTGACCATCTATATTTTTTAATGAAATATCAGGCAATGATGTTTGTGCGTGAATAAAGAATGAGGACAAGAGAAAAAATAATAGAATACTCGTTTTTTGAATCATGATAGTTTTTTTGAGATTGGTTACTATGTTGTGTTTTGATGAATCGTGTGCAATAATACTAATTTTTGATATATTTGCATCAAATTTTTTATAAACAAAATCCATTCCAAACTGATGAATACCAAGAAGATTCTTACTGTTTTTGTTATTATTTTCGTTTTTTTAGGATTATTTTCATGTAATAATGAAGATATTTCTACAATTACTGCAATTAAATTGACTTCAAGTAACGCGCAATTGTTGATTGATCAGGAGTTTAGTTTTGAAGTAAAAGCGAATAATTCTGAGATAGTTACTGGAGATGCCATAATTAGAGTTGATGGAGAAACTATTACGAATGGGGTATTTAGCTCTTCTGAGCCAGGAGAATTTGAAGTACAAGCTTTTTATCAAGACATGGAAAGTGAAATAGTTAACATAAGTGCTGTCTATCCTTCTGGATATATTCAGAATGTTCTTGTTGAAGATTATACTGGAACTTGGTGTGTGAATTGCCCGAAACTCAGTTGGGCAATAGAATTGGCGAAACAAGCTTCTGATAAAGTTGTGTCAGTTGGGATTCATGCATACGATACAATGGAAATGTCTGGATACGAGGTTCTTACGGATGAGTTTACCGATGATGAGTATGGTATTACAATTTACCCGACAGGTATGATAAATAGAATTAATACATGGGATAATGTAGTTCAAAATACGGAAGCAGTAACTAATTTAACAGGATATGGTGCTCCATTAGGTTTATCAATAAATTCTAGTGTAAACGGAACAAATATTGATGCTACTATTGAAGTAGGATTTTACGAAGATGTGGCAATGCCACTAAGGCTAGTCGTTTATTTAACCGAAAATGGATTGATTTACGATCAACAAAATAGTACAGAATATTATGGAGGTCCAGGATTAGCTGTTGATTTTGAACATAACGATGTCTTAAGAGCTATTTATACCAATCATTTAGGAGAGAATATTCCCGCAGCACAGACAGTGATTGATAATGTCTATTCATTATCCTTGCAAAAAGCAATACCTACAAGTGTTTTTAATAACGATCAATTACATTTAGTTGCTTTTGTGACGGATGCCGACACAAATGAAGTAATAAATGTTCGTGAAGTTAAAGTGGGAGAAGAGCAGGAACTACAAGAATTATAGCGAAATAATATTCCAAGTCTTTTTAGAAATAACCAATCATTAATTAAAAATAAGTTTGTACTTTTGCAGGCTCATTTAATAATCAAGGTCGCGTACCTTAAAATTTAACAAATATGCCAGTAAAAATTAGATTACAAAGACACGGTAAAAAAGGAAAACCATTTTATTGGATCGTAGCAGCAGATGCTCGTTCAAAAAGAGATGGTAAATTTTTGGAAAAATTAGGAACTTATAATCCTAATACAAATCCAGCAACAATTGATTTGGACATTGATGGTTCAGTAAAATGGTTGCAAAATGGAGCACAACCTACAGATACAGCAAGAACATTGTTGTCTTACAAAGGTGTGTTATTGAAACATCATTTAGCTGGTGGAGTAAAAAAAGGAGCATTTTCTGAAGAAGAAGCTGAAAAGAAATTTCAAGCTTGGTTAGACGAAAAAGCAGGTTTAGTTGGTGCAAAAGTTGATGGTCTTGCAAAGGCTGATGCGAGTGCAAAAGCAAAAGCTTTTGAAGCAGAAAAAGAAGTAAACGAAAAACGTAAAGCTGCAGTTGTTGAAGCTGAAGAAGCGTTGAAAGCAGAAGCGGAAGCGGTTGTTGCTGCAGAAGCTGCGGCATCTGAAGAGGCTGCTACTGAAGAGGTTGCTACTGAAGAAGCAAGCGAAGAAAAAGCTGCTGAATAGTTTTAAATTCTATCGATTATGCGTAAAGAAGATTGTTTTTATCTTGGTAAAATCGTTAGGAAACACAGTTTTAGAGGGGAAGTTGTTATCAAATTAGATACAGACGAACCTGAATTATACGAAAATATGGAATCAGTATTTGTACTACACGGTACAAATCTGGTTCCTTTTTTTATTGAAAAAAGTTTGCTTCAAAAAGGGAATCAACTTCGTACTAAATTTGAAGGTGTAGATTCGGAAGCAGATGCAGATGGTATCATGAAATCGGGGGTGTATTTACCGCTTACCATGTTACCAAAATTAACAGGTAATCAGTTTTATTATCATGAGGTAATCGGATTTGAATTAGAGGATGTGAATTACGGTATGGTAGGTGAAATTGTTGGGATAAACGATAAAACAGCACAGCCCTTGTTTGAAGTTGATAAGGATGGAGTAGAAATATTTATTCCGATGATCGATCATTTCATCAAAAAAATTGACAGACCGAATAGAAAGGTTATTGTTGAAACTCCAGAAGGATTAATTGACGTGTATTTGATTAAATCTTAATCGGAAGAATTAATATCTACACATTCTACAGAATTGTTGCTGATCGTTAGAGAAGCATCAGAAGGGGAGATATACGGGATTCCTAATCCCATTCCTCTTAGAATAAATAAGATACCAATTAGTATTACAAAAACCGGAATTACTTTTTGAATTTTTGTCCGAATTGAAATGGACAAGATATTTCCTAAATAAACAGCAGTTGTCATTAGTGGAACTGTGCCTAATCCGAAGATAAACATATATAATGCTCCTAACGTTGAATGCCCCGTTGCAATAGACCCTACCAATGCCATATAGACCAAGCCGCAGGGTAAAAAACCGTTTAGGATTCCGATAGTGAAAAGGGCTTTGTTAGATTTGTTTTTAAGCAGTTTTCCTAAGTTAGATTTTACTTTTCCAATGAAAGAATACAGAGGTTTTGAAAAATTATATCTATTGAAAACCCTTGCTGGAATTAGGACGATAACAATCATTAAAACTCCGACCAAAATGGAGATTCGTTGTTGGAATCCCATCAGGAATAACCCTTTTCCAATCAATCCAAAAATAAGGCCGATAAAAGAATAGGAGAGGAGTCTTCCTAAATGATACAGTGAAATTTGACCTGCTTTTTTAAAATTGTTTTCTCTATTTAGAGGTAAAACAAACGCAATTGGACCACACATGCCAATACAGTGAAAACTACCGAGTAACCCTAATATGAGTGCGGAATAAAACATTAATAGGAGAGAGATTGTTTGACTAAATATTCAGTTGAATTTAATTCAAAATCAATGGTGACATTCCATTTTCCGGGAATTAAATTCTCGTGTTCAATATTCATTTTATGATTTGTAATGACTAAAGGGAGTTGAAAATCGAGCACATTAGTAGATGGTCTAAAAAAAGAAACAGTCCCGGTTGTTTTATTGTTTATTTCCTCTGGGAAAGTAATTACATATCCGTTTTCTGATTTTGAAATAAGAACCTTACTAGATAATGTTTTGGTGTTTTCTAGTTTGTCAATGACCTCCTGATGTTTTAAAGACGACTTGTAATAATTTTCTTCATCAAAATAATACCTATTTTCTGGCGCTGCAGATTTAATAACAAAATATAAAATAAAGCTGATGAATAATGCAAAAGCAATTACGATTCCTGTTCCCCAATTTATTTTCATGTTTTTATAATATTTGTTAATTCGGTCATATATGTTCGCAATTTATCACCTTTCTAGGGTTAATAAATCACATACTCGATCCTATTTTTTTAAACACCTACAAGGTTCTTGAAACCTTGCAGGACAATTAATTTCCCTTTTGGGAATTAAAAGAGGTTTTATCGATAACTCCTGGGTCCTAAAAAATTTGTTTTAGTGGTTTCAATTAATTTATCATCTGCATAAACTCCTATTTTTATTCTTTCTTTAGCACCTTTTAAAGTGCTTTTTGGAATTTCAATAAACAGTGTTCCGCTTAGTAAATCCTGTTTTTTTAATAGGAACCCGTTATGTCCAATCAATTTAATTTCGCCTTCATGAGAAATCAGTTTAAAAGAAAGATTATTAATGTCTTTCGATGTTTTGTTGATTAATTTGTAGGTAAAAACATTACTTATAATGTTGTTTTCTTTGGTGTCATACAGTTGTCCTGGTAGTCTTAAAACAGTTGCTTCAACGTCTGTTCTTAAAAAGAGCATTGTTACTAAGGCTATTATTAAAATAGATAAAACTGCTGTATAGGCTTTAACTCTTCCGGTGAATTTAAACTGTGTTCCTTTTGCAATATTATCTTCAGAAGCATATCGAATCAACCCTTTTGGAAGTCCAACATTTTCCATAATATGATTACACTCATCAATACAAGCGGTGCAATTTACGCATTCCAATTGCGTTCCATTTCTAATATCTATACCCGTAGGGCAAACACTTACACATTGATTACAATCAATACAGTCGCCTTTTCCAAGAGCGGTTCTATCCTCATTTTTTTTGAATTTTGAACGTCCGGTTTCCCGTTCTCCGCGTTTGTAATCGTAGGCAACATTAATGGATTTATTATCGAGTAAAACTCCTTGAAGTCTGCCGTACGGACAAACGATAATACATGCTTGTTCTCTAAACCAAGTGAAAATAAAATAAAATATTCCTGTAAATACCAACAGCGATATTAAAGTGCTTATGTGGTTTTTTGGGTTGTCTGTTATTATTTTTATAAGTTCATCACTACTTATAAAATAAGCGAGAAAAACATTGGAGATTAGAAATGAAACAACAAAAAAGATAAACCATTTACTTACTTTTTTCCTTATTTTATCAGAATTCCATTCTTGTTTTGATAATCTTATTTGAGCACCACGGTCACCTTCAATCCAGTATTCAATTTTTCTAAAAACCATTTCTAAAAAAATAGTTTGTGGACAAATCCACCCGCAAAAAATACGTCCGTAGATAGCAGTGAAGAGTGTGATAAATACGACTCCAATAATCATAGAAAGCACAATCAAATAAAAGTCTTGCGGCCAAAAAGGAACACTAAAAATGTTAAATTTTCGCTCAATAATATTAAATAGGAAAAATTGGTTTCCGTTAATTTTAATGAAAGGCGAGACCACTAAGCTGAGCAGTAAAAACCAACTAAGATAGGTTCTGTATTTGTAAAAAAAACCTTTTGGTTTTTTAGGAAACACCCATTTCCGTTTACCATCTTTTTTGATAGTTCCTATGGAATCTCTAAACGATTCGTCTTTTTGGACAGACATGTGTTTATTTTTTTTGAGTTGATTTAAAACGATAACTGCACTAAAAATCCAATAATTTATAGTGCAGTTATATTTAATTCATCTCTGTTTAAAATTATTCTCCCTCCCAAATGTCACCTTCCGGAGCTTTTGCTTTGGCAGGAGTTGTACCGTCTAAAGATATAATATAACTAGCCACTTGTGCAATTTCTATAGCTTTTAAAGTTGATTTCCAAGGAATCATTCCTTTTCCATCCCGTCCGCCTTCAGAAACAGTGGTGAATACGTTTTTAATTCCGCCACCTAAAATCCAATGTTTGTCGGTTAAGTTCGGGCCAATATTTCCACCTCCATCGGCCAAATGACAAACTGCGCAGTTGGTTGTGAAAATTGCTTTTCCACTTGCTAAGTCTCCAGCATCTGTTAATAATTCAACGGTTGAGGCATCGATTAATCCAACTGCTGTTTTTTTGTATTCATCTACATCAATTTTGGCTTGAAGCATTTCTTGGTTGAATAATTCAATTTGATCATCACCATCAAAAATATGATAATAACCTAAATATCCAATGGCGAAAATTATTGACATATAAAAACTATACACCCACCATGGTGGTAAATCATTATCTAACTCTAGAATGCCATCGTAACTGTGATCCATCAAGATATCGCTTTCTTCAGCAATAGGTTTAGTTTTTGTTAATTTTTGTATAAGGTTTTTATACCAATCGTTTTTTGCAATAGCCATTTCCTTTTGCTCTTCTTCGCTTAATTTTTTATATTTGATTTCACGAAGGTTTCTTACTATTTTGCCGTTAAATAAAATAGCTATAAGTAGTATGGTTAGCCCAACAACTAATTCGGGTTTCTTTACTAAATCTGATGCTGAAATATCTGTTAGATACCATAAACCTCCAAAAACAATGAGCCCAAATAATGTTACTTTTAAATATCCTGTAGTTTTCATAATATAGGTTTATCGTTGTTAGTTGTGTCAAATGGTAAATTACTCATGTCTTCAATATGTTGCTTTTTTGCGGTAAAAACCCACACAAAAAGCAATGAGAAAAAGATGAAAAATATGAGTAAAGAAATGATAGGGTAAATTTCTATTCCATCAATTCCTGTCATGTGGTGTTTAATGAATTTTAGCATCTCTTTTAGTTTTTAACTTTAATATCTGTCCCTAATCTTTGTAAATAAGCAATCACGGCTATGATTTCTCTGTTTTTTAATGGTACGAAATCAGCTCCTTTTTCTGCTTTCTCTTCTTCAAAAGAAGTGCTGATTGCTTCAACTTTCATTAAGTCATTTGCTATTTCAGTAGCTTGTTGTTCCATAGAATTGTAAACATTTTCTATTTCTTCATTTGAATAAGGAACACCTAAAGTTACCATTACTTCTAATTTATCTTTGGTGTCTGAAATATCCAATTTATCATGAACTAACCATTGGTAGCGTGGCATAATTGAGCCTGGCG
Source organism: Flavobacteriaceae bacterium (assembly GCA_023145595.1). Lineage (GTDB taxonomy): Bacteria > Bacteroidota > Bacteroidia > Flavobacteriales > Flavobacteriaceae > Urechidicola. The sequence continues at coordinate 6,738 of JAGLDM010000345.1, forward strand.
AAGTCGAACTTGGATCAAACATATGATTGAAATGCCAAGCGTTGTTATACTTGCTTCCAATTCTATGTAAATCTGGACCTGTTCGTTTAGATCCCCATAAGAACGGGTGGTCATACACAAACTCTCCCGCTTTAGAGTATTCTCCGTAGCGTTCTACTTCACTTCTAAATGGTCGAATCATCTGAGAGTGGCAACCAACACAACCTTCACGAATGTATAAATCACGTCCTTCCAATTCAAGCGGAGTATATGGTTTTACACTAGAAATTGTTGGAATATTTGATTTTACAAATATGGTGGGTAGTATTTGTAACGCACCGCCAATTAAGATGGTAATAGTCGCTAAAATAGTTAATTTCACAGGTTTTCTTTCCAAGACTCTGTGCCAGTTTTCACCAACCAAACGTCCTTTTATAATTTTCTTTAATTCTGGCGCTTCTGCTAATTCATCTTCAACAGCAGAACCTGATTTTACAGTTTTCACAATATTATAAAGCATAATAAATGCTCCAATAATATACATAGAGCCTCCAATAGCACGCATCCAATACATTGGGATAATTTGAGTAACGGTATCTAAGAAGTTACCATATACCAAACCTCCGAGTGGGTTGAATTGTTTCCACATTGTTGCTTGCATAAATCCAGCAACATACATTGGTAATGCATATAAGATAATGCCTAAGGTGCCTATCCAGAAGTGAGCGTTTGCTAATTTTAATGAGTATAATTTTGTTTTAAACATTTTAGGAATCAGATAGTAAATCATACCAAAGGCTAGGAACCCGTTCCATGCTAATGCTCCGACGTGTACGTGAGCAACAATCCAATCAGTGAAATGCGCAATGGCATTAAAGTATTTGATAGATAGTAAAGGCCCTTCAAAAGTTGCCATACCGTATCCGGTAATTGCCACAACCATAAATTTTAAAACTGGATCTGTACGAACTTTATCCCAAGCACCACGAAGTGTAAGTAGTCCGTTGATCATACCACCCCATGACGGCATTAATAGCATAATTGAAAAGGCAACTCCTAAATTTTGTGCCCATTCTGGTAATGCTGTATATAAAAGGTGATGAGGTCCTGCCCAGATGTATAAGAATATTAACGACCAAAAGTGTATGATTGATAATCGATATGAATATACGGGTCTGTTTGCTGCTTTTGGAACGAAATAGTACATCAACCCTAAGAAAGGGGTTGTTAAGAAAAAGGCTACTGCATTATGCCCGTACCACCATTGAACCAAGGCGTCTTGTACCCCTGCATACACCGAGTAACTTTTCATAAAACTTACAGGTAATGCTAAACTATTGAAAATATGTAGTACGGCAATCGTAACAAATGTGGCGATATAAAACCAAATAGCAACATATAAATGGCGTTCTCTACGTTTTATGATTGTTCCGATAAGGTTCACTCCGAATGCAACCCAAACCAATGCAATGGCTACATCAATAGGCCATTCTAATTCGGCATATTCTTTACTTGTAGTATAACCTAATGGAAGTGAAATTGCTGCGGCTACTATAATTAATTGCCAACCCCAGAAATGGAAATCACTAATCCAATCTTTAAACATTCTGGCTTTAAGTAATCGCTGACTTGAGTAATAAATACCTGCAAACATAGCGTTACCAACAAAGGCGAAAATAACAGCATTGGTGTGTAGCGGACGTAAACGACCGAAACTTAACCAGGAGATTCCGCTAGTGTAATTAGGGAACACAAACATAAAGGCAATCATTAAGCCTACAGACATTCCTACGAGCCCCCATAAGATTGTAGCGTAAATAAACTTTTTTACAATCTTGTTATCGTAATAAAATTGTTGTACTTCCATAAAAATTATGAATTAAGTTTGGTTTTGGAATTTGTTTTTTTAGAATTTGTTTTTTTTGATGTTGTTTGAACGATTTCATCATCAAAAAGCATTCGTACTGAAGGAGTGTAGGTGTCGTCGAACTGACCACTTTTTACAGATTTGATAAACATAAAAAAGAACACAAGCGCAAGGGCAAGGCTAATGGCTATCAAAACGTAAATTATACTCATATTTTTTTAGTTATAAAATAATCGACAAAGATGTCTTTTTTTTACCAATCTCGCAACATAATTTTTTTATTTTGCTTTAATTTTCAGCAATAAGTACAAAAGTTAGCGAATATTTTTTTAATCAAAAAGTTAATTATTTAATATTGAAAGTTTTCTACTAATTAAATTAGTTGCAAGGGTTACAAATACAACAATACTTATAGAACTTAAAGGCATTAAAATAGCGGCAATTATGGGAGATAATTGTCCGGTTACCGCAAAATAGAGTCCGATGCTATTGTAAATAAAAGAAAGCCCGAAACTTAATTTTATAACAAAAATTGATTTTTTTGCCAATTCTAAGAAATCAGGAATCTTATTAAAAACAGAGGCGTCAATAATAGCATCACAAGCAGGAGAAAACACATTAATATTTTCTGAAACTGCCACGCCAACATTGCTTTGAGCGAATGCGCCAGCATCGTTTAAGCCATCGCCAAACATCATCACTTTATCATTATTTTCTATTTGTTGATTTTTTATAAACTGTAATTTATCTTCTGGTTTCTGATTAAAAATAAGTGCTGTATTCTTCGTGAGAAGTTGGTTTAAATATGACTTTTCACCATCGTTATCACCCGATAAAATAGAAAGTTTAAATTGCTTTGATAGGGTTTTAAATAAATGAGATACGCCTTTTCTATATTGATTTTGAAAAATATATTGCCCTTTCAGTTCTCCGTTGATAGAAACATAAACAGCCGTTTCGCTTGTAGAATTAGTTGTTTTGTCAACAAAACTTTTGGAGCCAATTTTATAGTGATTTTTGTTGATTGTACCTTGAACCCCTTTTCCTAGCACTTCGTCAAAGTTGGTAATTTTATATGGATGCTCGCCTTTTAAAAAGTCATACAACATTCTGCTTAATGGATGGTTTGAGTTTTTTAGAATGGATTTTAGTTGCTGATTTTCTACAGTGCTTAATTCAATTCCTGAATAGGTAATTTTCTGTTGAAGGGTGCTTGTGATTGTTCCGGTTTTATCAAAAATAAGGCTATTGACTTTTGCCATATTTTCAATAACGGCTGCATTTTTAAGATAGAATTTATGTCGCCCAAAAATTCGTAACATATTACCTAGGGTAAAAGGTGCAGATAGAGCAATAGCACAAGGACAGGCGATAATAAGCACTGCGGTGACCACATTGACGGCCGTGGTTGTGTCAATAAAAAACCAATAGGCTCCAGAGATAAAAGCAATCAACAGTATGGTAATTGTAAAGTTTTTGCTAATGGCATCTGTAATGCTTTTAAAATTATCGTCTTTTTGTTTGGCAAAAACATCATTGCTCCATAGTTGTGTTAAATAACTTTGAGAAACGGTTTTAAGGGCTTCAATTTCAATAATACCCGCCAATTGTTTTCCTCCAGCAAAAATTTTATCTCCAGATTGTTTTGAAACTGGAGTCACTTCGCCAGTAACAAAACTGTAATCTATTAATGCATTTCCGTTAATCATAATACCGTCAATGGGAATTAATTCCTGATTACGAATTAAAAGACGATCTCCTTTTTTGACATCTTGAATTTGGATAGATTCATCTTTTTGATTTGTGATTTTAGTGACTGCAATTGGAAAATACGACTTGTAATCGCGCTCAAAAGATAAATAATTATAGGTGCTTTGTTGAAAGAATTTCCCAATCAATAAAAAGAAAACCAAACCTGACAGGCTGTCGAAATACCCTTGTCCGAAATCAAAAAACACGTCTACAGAACTTCTTATGAATAACACAGCGATTCCTAAAGAAATGGGAACGTCGATATTCAACAAGCCTTTTTTAAGTCCTTTTATGGCGGAAATAAAATAATCTTTAGCGGCATAAAAAACGACGGGTAAACTAAAGAAAAATAATAGCCAATGAAACAATGATTTGTATTGATTGAGCCAAAACTCATCAATCTCAAAATATTCTGGGAAGGAAATAAACATAGAATTTCCAAAGGCAAATCCAGCAATAGCAATTTTATAAATTAGGGAGCGATCTTTCTTTTTTAATTTTTCATTTGCAACATCTTCCAAACTGATATAAGGCTCGTATCCTATAGAACTCAAGAGTTCAACGATTGATTTTAGAGCAGATTCGCTTTTTTTGTAAACAATCCGAATTGTTTTTTTTGGAAAATTAACTTGGGATGAAGTGATTTCTGAATTTAATTTTTGCAGATTTTCTAAAATCCAAATGCAAGAACTACAATGAATATGCGGAATATAAAGTGTGATGATGGCCGTTTTTTCATCTTCAAAATCGAGTAATTTCTCTGCAATTTTAGGATTGGTTAAATAATCATACTTCCCTTTAATCTCTTCAGGGATTTTGCCAGGAGTATTTTCGAGGTCATAATAACAGGTTAAATCATTTTCATTAAATATTTCAAAAACTGTTTTACAACCATTACAACAAAAGTTTTTTTGTTGAGATATAATAGTGTGAGAACTGGAGTGTTCAATTCCGCAATGAAAACATTTTGGGTTGGGCATTCAAATTAATTTTAGCAAAGGTCGTTATTTTCAGAGCAAACACAAGTTTCTCAAGATCATTTCTTTAAATAATTATTTGATTTCCAGACGGTTAAGTTATTTTATTGTTTGCATACTGTGTTGGTAATCAGTGATTTAAAGCGATGAATTCAGGCGATAAGAGAATCTGTGTTTTTAGGTAAATAGGTGACCCTAGAATTCCCGTAAAAAGAAGATTTTTTTTAAATTTTCGAATTGCCGCATGGAATGCCTTCAGAAGACACTATAAACAGACTGTTTTCTTCTATTGATAGTTCTCCATTTGAAATGTGATTTATTCAGAAAGTTAATTCAATTGTAGATCCATACCCTTCTTGGTAAAGAGGATTAAAATGAATATAATAATAAATTAAAAAGGCAATATTTATCTAAAAAACAGATTTTAACTCAATAAATATAGCAAACATAAATATGATTATCAGCAAATTAAACAACAGGATGGTAAAATTACTAGGATATAAAATGCTTAACAAAGTGTTTTAAACTAATTTTAATTCAGACATCTCACTTATTTATTGAATATTTCTATGATATTTATCACATCTTTGCTGTATCTTTGCGAAAATATTATTTTTATGACGAATTGTGATCAATGTATTACAAAACAGTTTAATTCTTTAGGTAAACTGTCTAAAAAACAATTAGTTAGCATTTCCGACCATAAATCAGAGGCAACTTTCAAAAAAGGAGAAACCGTTTTTAAAGAAGGTGATAATTTGAACGGGATTTTCTGTGTTCGAAGTGGAAATGTAAAGTTGTCTAAACTTAGTAGCAATGGGAAAGATCAAATTGTCCGTTTTGTTAAAGAAGGTGAGTTATTAGGGTATAGATCTGTTATTTCTAGGCGCCCAACAGGACTAACGGTAACCGCTTTAGATGATATACGTACTTGTTATATATCAAAAAACAAGATTTTTGATATGTTAAAAAGCAACCCGAATTTCTCTCTAGATATTTTTAGAGCTGTCAGTTATGATTTGAATGAAGCGAATATAACCTTAACGAATATGGCGCAAAAAACGGTTCGAGAACGATTATCTCATACACTTATTTTTCTGGAAGAAACGTTTGGTGTTGACAACGAAGGAAATATCAAGATTCACTTATCTCGTGAGGAAATTGCAAATGTAATTGGTACTGCTACAGAATCTGCAATCAGATTATTATCAGAATTTAAAAAAGAAGAAATTATTTTTTTGAAAGGAAAACATATCAAGATATTAGATATCAGGGCGTTGAAAAAGATAGCCTTAGGATTTTAAGGCTATCTTCATTTTTTCTTCAATCTCTGCTAAACACAAATTATTGATACTCCCTTCATGGGTGTGATTTACACTTTTATCTGGGTTAAAATCATTGTCAGCAATCGATTTTCCTACAATTTTATAAGCATCTCTAAACGGAGTGCCATTTTGAACTAATTTATTTACTTCTTCAACACTAAACAAATAAAGGTATTTGTCATCGTCTAAAATATTTTTGTTTACTTGTATTTGTTCCAAAGAAAAAGTCATCATTTCTAAACAAGATTTTAATGTCTGAATAGCAGGAACAATGCCTTCTTTTAATAATTGTAAATCTCTATGGTAGCCGCTCGGAAGGTTGGTTGTAATCAATGTTAATTCAAAAGGAAGTGCTTGTAGTTTGTTGCATTTTCCGCGAATTAATTCAAATACATCAGGGTTCTTTTTATGAGGCATAATGCTCGATCCTGTGGTTAATTCATCTGGAAAAGAAACGAAATTAAAATTCTGACTCATATACAAGCAAATATCCATACTCATTTTAGCCATGGTGCCTGCAATACTACTCATTGCAAAAGCAGTAGACTTTTCTAGTTTTCCTCGTCCCATTTGTGCAGCAACAGAATTGTATTTTAAAGTATCAAACCCTAATAATTCAGTTGTTAATGTTCTGTCTATTGGAAAAGAACTCCCGTAACCTGCAGCAGAACCTAACGGATTTTGATCAGTAACTTTTTGGGCAGCATTTAGAAAATACATATCGTCAATCAAACTTTCTGCATAGGCAGAAAACCACATTCCGAATGATGATGGCATAGCGATTTGAAGATGCGTATAACCAGGTAATAAAACATCTTCATGCTTTTTTGCAAGGTTGATGAGTAAATCGAAAAACTCTTGAGAAAGTTGTTTTATTTCAACCAATTCATCTTTTAAATATAAGTGCATGTCAACTAAAACTTGGTCGTTTCTAGATCGTGCCGTATGTATTTTTTTACCTGTATCTCCGAGTTTTTCGGTTAATAAATGCTCTACTTTAGAGTGTACATCTTCAAAAGTATCTTCAATAGTAAAAGTTCCATCTTCAATAGTTTTTAAGATATTGTTGAGTTCGTTTTCTAAATCAGTGTTTTCATCAGCAGTTAAAACTCCAATTTTATGAAGCATTTTTGCATGTGCAATATTTCCGATTACATCGTATTTTGCAATAATTAAATCTAAATCACGGTCGTTTCCAACGGTAAAAATATCTATTTTCTTATCTGTGCTAAATCCTTTATCCCAAAGTTTCATTTTTTCTA
>JAGLDM010000346.1 GCA_023145595.1 Flavobacteriaceae bacterium
ATAAGAAAGAACCATTCGTATAATTTTGACAGTCAGCGGTTTATTTACTACGAATGGTAAATAAAAACATTCTATCTTCGTATTGTAAATGAGTCTTTGGGGTTGATTTATTTATAACTCGAGTTGAATATATATTCATCTCGAGTTTTTTTTGTGGTTCGTTGAGTGAATCCCGCGCTTCGGTCTTCTGTATTTAAACTATGAAGGTTTCGTCTTGAGATTTAGAACCGTATAAATGTTAGGCCCATTTTGTATAAGGCAGTTTACTCAATGAGGAGTTGTAATATTTAGAGTCTCCAGTAACCTCTTCTCCCAGCCAATTAGGAATAATAAATATTTCTTCGGCAGAATCTAATTCTATTTCGGCAACAATTAAACCCGTATTATCCCCTTCAAAGACATCAACCTCAAAAGTATGTGTCCCTTTCTTAATCAAAAACCTTTTTTTAATTATAACGCCTGTTTCACATAGCGTTAAAAGTTCCTCCGCTTCTTTTAAAGCGATTTCTTTTTCCCATTCATAGCGTGAGGTTCCATCATTAGAAGAAACCCCTTTAACAGTCAAATACCCAAGATCATCCAAAACACGAACCCTAACCACTCTGTTTTTGTTTGAATTTAGAAAACCTTGCTTAATAGATAAAACAGCATGGCTTTCAGAAATAAAGGACTTGTTTTTTACCAAAAATTTACGTTCAATTTCTACGGACATCGATTCTTATTTTACGGCTAAAATAATACTTTTTTAATTCCGTTAATATTAAATATCTTTATCCAAAATTTATATCAGGTGAAAAACAGTTTTAAAATTATTTTTTTTATTTTTTTTGTAAACAGTTCGGCTCAAGTAGACTATTCTAATAATTGGGAAGATTTCTTTTCATACAACAACGTAAAAGACTTTATTAAGGTTGAAAACAAGGTTTATGCTGTTGTTGATAATGCGGTGTTTTCTTATGATATAGATTCAAAGGAAACAGAAAAATTATCATCTATAAATGGTCTTTCAGGAGAAATAGCAACGAGTATTCACTACAGTTCCGAATTTAAAAAATTGGTAATTGGCTATTCAAATGGATTGATTGAAATTGTTAACTCAAAAGGAGAAATAATTACAGAACCAGACATCTCTAACTTTATATTGTTTTCTGAAAGGAAAATCAATGATATTGTTGAGTTTGAAGGGCTTTTATACATATCTACACCTTTTGCTATTGTTGTTTATGATATTGAAAACCTTGAATTTGGCGACACCTATTTTATAGGACCTGCATCCTCTGACTTAGTGATTAACGAAGTTGAAATATTAAATAACACGATTTATGCAGCAACAGAAGACGGTTTTTATACGGCAGATATTAATGAACCAAACCTCATTGATTTTAACAATTGGGTGAAACATTCTAGCGGATTATTTTCTTCAATAGAGGTGTTTAGTAATGAAGTTTATATTGCAAAAGGAAATGTATTATATCGTATAAACGCTTCGAATTCCCTAGAAATAATTCGTAATATAGGAGCCGAAATATTAAAAATTAAGGCGTCTAATACCAATCTTTCTGCTAATGGACTTAGAAAAGTAGATATTTTTGATTTGAGCCTTTCAAAAATTCTAACAATTACATCTGATATTAATTCAGAATATTATTACCAACTAAATGCAGCGTTGGTAGAAAATTCAAAAGTTTATCTAGGCACACAAGAATTTGGAATATTAGAGACAAGCCTTTTAAATAATACTGAATTTCAAGAAATTCATCCAGAGGGGCCGAGTTCAAACAGCCTTTTCTCTATTGATGTGTTAAATAATAACCTGTGGGTTGTTTATGGCGGATATAGTTCCTCTTACGTTCCTTTAAACAACAAATATGGGTACAGCCATTTTAATGGTGAAAATTGGGTAAACATACCTTATGACAAAAATTTTCCAGGAGAGAATTTAGTTCACACAACCATAGACCCAAACCATGAGAATAAAGTGTTTATCAGTTCTTGGGCAGCAGGAAATAAAAATGATGAAAACCCTGAAACTGGCGGAATCTTAATTGTTGAAAATGATAAACCAATAGAGTTTTGGAATGATAAAAATAGCGCATTAGAAGAAGTTTTGCCAGATCACCCTTCTTATGTTAGTATTCGGGTTAATGGGACAAGTTTTGATAGAGACGGAAACTTGTGGGTTACAAATGCATTCATAGATAATATGTTGAAAAAAGTATCACCAAGTGGTCATTGGTCTAGTTTTAACCTGAGTTCTATTTTAACAAATACAGCAAGAGGTCTAAACGAGTTGGAGATCGATAAGTCAGGAAGTATTTGGATTGGCACCCGAAGAAATGGAGTTTTAATATTCAACGAAAAAGGCCATAGAAAGCGGTCATTAACTACAACACCAACAAAAGGGTCGCTGCCAGATTTAAACGTAAGAACGGTTGCCGTTGACGACAACAATAGCGTTTGGATAGGAACACAAAAGGGACTGGTGGTTTATTATAATGCCTCGGGTGTTTTTGACGCACATATTTATGATGCAAAACCCATAATTATTTTAGATGAAGGCGTTCCAAAGAGATTATTAGGTGATTTACCTATAAATTCGATTGCAATTGATGGAGCAGATAATAAATGGTTTGCAACTGATGGAGGTGGTGCTTTACAATCCAACGCAAACGGACAAGAAACATTAAATCTTTTTAATAAATCGAACTCCCCATTGCCATCAAATAAAATTTTAAAAATTGCCATTGATAAAAGTAATGGTAAAGTGTATTTTGGGACCGATAAAGGAATTGTTGCGTTTGGTAGCGGTGTTGCTCCCTTCGGAGATGAATTAGGAGAGGTTTATGCTTATCCAAATCCATCAACAAAAACAAATGAATTTATTACTATTGATGGCAGAAACGGTACACATTTACCTCAAGGAACAAATGTAAAAATAGTAGATACTGCGGGGTATTTAGTTTATGAAACAAATGTGATTTTAGGTCAAGAACTAAAAGGAGGGAAGGTAACTTGGAATAAAACAAATTTGGCAGGAAGAAAGGTCGCTTCGGGTATTTATATTGTTCTGTTGTCTAACAAAGACAGTTCAGAAACAAGTTCTACTAAAATTGCTATTATAAATTAACACCATGTTAGTTGCTACAAAAGCCATTGTTTTAAGTTCTATTAAATATGGCGACAATAACCTAATAGTAAAATGCTTAACAGAGAAAGAGGGCTGTAAATCATATATGTTAAGAGGTGTTTTATCCTCTAAAAAAGGAAAAGTTCGGAAATCGTATTTTCAACCGTTAAGTCAGGTAAAAATAATCGCAAATCACAATTCAAAAGGAAACCTCAACAGTATTAAGGAGGTTGCAATGGGGTACACTTATAAAACCAATTACACAAACATTTACAAACAGTCTATTGTAATCTTTTTATCAGAAATATTGAATTCCGCCTTACAGGAAGAAGAAGAAAACAAGCCATTATTTAAGTATATAGAAACCTCCTTAAAGTGGTTAGATTTACATCCTGATTTTGCCAATTTTCATTTATTATTTCTACTTAACTTAACACGATTTTTAGGGTTTTATCCAAACACTAATAATAGTGATCTAAATTATTTTGACTTGGAAGAAGGGGTTTTTAAAAACAACCTAGGATTTGGAAAAAATACCATCTCAGGATCTGTTTTATTTGATTTTAAAACACTATTAGGCACAAATTTTGATGTAATAGATAAAATTAAATTAACAGCTCAGAAAAGACACGAGGTTTTAAAAGTTTTGATCCTATATTTTAAATTACATTTAAATGGGGTTAAATCACCAAAATCTTTAGACGTACTAAGAGCAGTATTTCAATAAATGCGAAAAATTTTACCTATCCTGTTTTTATTAAATAGTTTCTTTTTGTTTGCTCAAAAGGTAATTGTTTTAGACGCTGAAACTAAAATACCTATTGAATTATGTACTGTTTCTGGAGAAAATAATTCGAATATAGTCCATACAAATAAAAACGGAACTGTTGATCTTTCTATATTTGAAGAAACGGATATCATTACATTTAAGCACCTGTCGTATGTTGAAGTAGATCTTTTAAAAAGACATTTAAAGCAAGTTGATTTTACAATTTATTTGCACAAAAAAGCAGAATTTTTAGAGGAAGTTATTCTTTCATCATCAAAGCAAAAAGAGTATAGGGGTAGAATTGCCGAGCAAGTGGAAGTTAGTAGGCTTGTTGAAATCTCAAAAATGGCACCACAAACTTCTGCAGATTTACTTGCACACACTCCAGGAGTAAAAGTTCAGAAATCTCAATTTGGAGGAGGAAGTCCTGTTTTAAGAGGGATGGAAGCCAACAAAATTTTGCTCGTTATAGACGGAGTACGCATGAACAATGCCATTTACAGATCGGGGCATTTGCAAAGTTCTATTACCGTTTCTCCATCGGCATTAGAACGAATGGAGGTTACTTTTGGTCCTTCATCGGTAATTTATGGCTCTGATGCTTTGGGTGGAGTTATTCATTTTTACACCAAATCACCAAAACTTTCCGAAGAAGAAAAAATAAAAGCAAGTTTTTTGTCAAGATACAGTACGGTTAATAATGAATTTACGAATCAAGGGAGTGTTGGGGTATCATTTAAAAAATGGGCTTCCTTTACAAGCGTATCCTATGCTGCATTTGACGATTTAAAAATGGGTGAAAACAGAAGTCATGGTTATGATGACTGGGGAAAAGTTTTTGAATATTCAAACAATACAAATACATATTACAACTCTGATTCGGTTACAAATGATGATCCAAATGTACAAAAAAACACAGGCTATAATCAATTAGATGTATTGCAGAAGTTTATTTTTAAACTGAATGAAAAGCAGAATCTATCAGTAAACTTTCAACATTCCGAATCTTCAGATATTCCAAGATTTGATAAATTAACAGAGAAAGATAATGGCGAATTAAAATATGCCGAGTGGTATTACGGCCCTCAAAAGAGGACAATGATCAGTACGCAATTAGATTTACACCCATATAAATCGTGGATAGAAGAAGGAGTTCTAACAGCAGCATATCAAAATATTGAAGAGTCTAGAATTCAACGAAAATTTAATAGTTTAGATCGGTTTTATCGGATTGAAAATGTAGATGTATTTAGTTTTAACGGCGATTTTTCTGTTCCTCTTTCAGAAAACTCAAACCGAAGTTTATCTTATGGAGTTGAGGCGGCTCATAATATAGTGGGGTCTAATTCTATTGGTAAATCACTAGATATAATAGGAACTGAAGTTGTTGGGTTTTCTGGTGAGTTTCCGGTGCAATCTAGATATCCAGACGGAGGGAGCACTTATTCCAACGCTGCATTGTACACCAGTTACCGCCAAGATGTAAGCAAAAAAGGAACGTTAAATACAGGTGTTCGGTACACCCGAACTTGGTTGCATGCCAAATGGATTGATGATTCATTTATTACCCTACCAGATAGTGATATATTTTTGAGAAACGGAGCACTTACCGCTACAGCCGGTTACGCATACAAGCCAAATAAAAAATGGCAATTTAACGGAGTGTTATCTTCGGGTTTTCGCTCTCCTAATATTGATGATATAGGCAAAATAAGAGAGAAAAACGGAAAAGTAACCGTTCCTAATATTGATTTAAAACCAGAATATGTTTACAATGCCGAATTTGGTACAATAAGATATTTAAAAGATAGGCGCTTTAATTTTGGGTTGAATATATACTATACTTTATTGCATAATTATATTGCTCGTGAACCTTTTTTAGTTGATGGGAGTCCTACAATTATTTACGATGGAGAAGAGGTAGAAACCTATGCGAATGTAAATAAAAATGAGGCTTATATCGTTGGATCAACCTTTAGTTTTAACGGAAAATTATCTAAGTTGTTTAGCACTCAGGGAAGTTTAACTTACACAAAAGGAAACACTTACGATACAAAGATTCCATTATCTTCAATTCCGCCCCTGTTTGGAGATATAGGGTTAATATACGCAAAGAATAAATTTGAAACAGCCCTACATTTACAGTTTAATGCAGCAAAAAAAGTGGAAGATTATAACATGGTTGAAGGGGTAGATAATATAGAACAAGCGCCTATTAACCCAATTACAGGAGACTATGTTGGCACTCCAAGCTGGCAAACCCTGAACTTTAGAACTCGATATAAACTTGCAAAAGAAACCTTCCTTCAATTTAAAATTGATAATATTTTTGACCAGCATTATAAAGAGTTTGCCTCTGGTATAAATGCTCCAGGTCGTAACTTTTCTTTTTCTATATTGATTAATTAAAGAAGATTGTAATTTTTTTCTATCTATTCTAAAATCTTTAACTTTTTTAGCAAAAATTAGCAGTCTGTTTTTATCCGTATTTATCTGATTTTCAGGTAAATACACGAAAACTTATTCGAAAAAACGACTATAATCTATTGAATATCAGCAACTAAAAAGGATTATTTTAATGTGTTTAACCTGATTTTTTTGCAAAAAAAGTGGTTTATCTGAAAAAAAATAACTAAATTTGTGTTATAGCTAAATTCGATAAAGCATGAAACAACACTACAATAACCCACGTTTTACAAGTAAACTGCCTATTTTATTTATAGGAATATTCATATTGATATCCTCTATGTCAGAGGTTTACGCCTTTGTAGATTCTTCTACTGAAGCAGATTCTCATCTAAACGCTACCGAAGTATTAAGCAATTCGGTCATGGAAAAGACAAACGCTACAATTGCGCTTACACCTTCATCGGTGTCAATTACTTGTGGTGTGTCAAATAGTCCTGTGTCGCCCTACGTAGCAAATGCAGGTGGAACTTATACGATTCCTAACGCTAGTTTAGACGCAACAGCTACTTCAAGTGATGGAGGCGCTATAACGATAGTGAACGACTTTAACGCAACAAGCACATTAAACGGAGCAGTGTTTCCTATAGGGGCAAATGTTGTAGAATGGACAGCTACAAACCTGTCATCTGGCGATGTTGTCACTTGTGTGCAAACAATAAACGTAGTGGATAATGGTACCGGCCCAACGGCAAACTGTAAAAACGTCACAGTTACATTAGACCCATCAGGAAACGCAAGTATTACGCTAGCAGACATAGACAATGGAAGTACGGGTAATATTGTTTTAAGAACATTAGACAGAACTCTTTTTAATTGTTCACATGTTGGATCATCTAACACCGTTACATTAACAGTAACCGATTCAAACGGAAATAAAGACACTTGTACAGCAACTGTTACTGTTAAAAGGATAGTGACTAGCGCAACTGTTAGTGTTGGCGCTTCTCCTTCAACTACAATTTGCCCAGGAACTACAGTAACCTTTACTGCAACCCCATCAATTGCAGCAAATGTTCATTACCGATGGTTTATTGACGGAGCACCCGCAGGAACAGACAGTGACACATTTTCAACAACAAGTTTAAATGATAAGGATAAAGTAACAGTAGAAATACGGTATGGAGCGTGTAATTATCTGGTAAAAACAAGTGCTCCTTTTGAAGCAAATGTATATCCCTCAACGGCTGTTACTGCACCGACTT
>JAGLDM010000347.1 GCA_023145595.1 Flavobacteriaceae bacterium
GTTAAATAATAATCGTCAGCTTTTGTTGCTCTAACATCGAAAAAATAGGTTCTTCTTCCTGCTCTTAAAACTTGTGAGAAGATTTCCTCTTGCTCATTATAGTTGTTTTCACTCATAATAGTACACTCTATATTTTTAATAGTTATTGATTACTTTGACAAATCTAAAAAAATAATTTGCTTTCGCAAGGTAGATTGCCTAAAATAAAAGACATATTTACGTTTTTTTCAAAAGTTGCTGTTCGTATAAATCTTTGTAAAATCCCTTTTTAGACACTAAAGAGTTATGCGTTCCTTCTTGTATGATTTCACCTTTATTTAAAACAATCACAGAATCAGCATGTTTGATAGATGAAATACGATGGCTTACAATTATTGTTGTTCTATTTTTGGTGATTCGTTCTAGGTTAGACAAAATAATTTCTTCCGTTTCGGTGTCTACAGCAGACAAGCAATCATCCAGTATTAACAAGTCTGCATTTTTAATAAGCGCTCTGGCAATTGAAACTCGTTGCTTTTGTCCGCCAGATAAGGTTACACCCCGTTCTCCAACTCGAGTTTTATACCCTTTGTTAAATTCCATAATATTATGGTGAATATACGCGTCTTTTGCTACCTGTTCAATCATCTCTAGCGTTGCGTCTTCTTTTCCAAATCGAATATTATTTTCTATAGTGTCAGAAAATAAAAATGCATCCTGAGGAACAAATCCAATATCCTGTCTAAGATTGTCTAGGTTTAGTTGAGTGATGTCTATACCGTTTATGCTTACAGTTCCAGATTGTGCGTCAAATAGGCGAGCAATAATATTAATAATAGTCGTTTTCCCTGAGCCAGTTTTTCCTAAGATGGCTAGAGTTTTTCCCTCTTTCAATTCAAAACTAACATTTTTTAAGGCTTTAATGTTTGTGTCGTCGTAGGTGTAGGAAACATTATTAAACTTAAGGTCACCTTTGATGCTTGTAAAAGAAAGGGTGTTGTTTTTAATCTCTGGCTCTTCATCTAAAAATTCATTAATTCTAGCCTGAGATGCAGCGGCTTGCTGTACGATAGAGGTCACCCATCCTAAAACGGCAACAGGCCATGTTAGAATATTTACATATAAAATAAATTTGGCAACATCCCCCAAGGTTATAAACCCATCTATATAGCGGAGTCCACCCACATAAATAACAATAAGGTTGCTAATACCTATCAATAAAATCATTAGAGGAAAGAAAAGAGCTTGGACTTTAAATAATTCAATATTTTTTTGTTTGCTTTGTTCAGCAACGTCTTCAAAATAATCAATTATAGCGGGTTCTGTAGTGTATGATTTGATAATTCGAATTCCTGAAAAGGTTTCTTGAGCGGCTGTTGTTAATTTTGAAAGGTATTCTTGTACAATGGTTGTTTTCTTGTGAATAAGTTTGCTTAAATAATAAATAGAAACGGACAGAATAGGGAGTGGGATTAGAGTGTATACAGTTAAAATGATATCCGTTTTAATCATTAGAAAAAAAGTAACGACGATAGAAACGATTGTATTGATACTGTACATTATAGCGGGACCAACATACATTCTCACCTTACCAACATCTTCACTAACCCGATTCATTAAATCACCTGTTCTATTTTTTTTGTAAAAGTTAAGGGCAAGTTTTTGGTATTGGTTATAGATTTCATTCTTTAAATCGAACTCAATATATCTTGAAGTAACAATAATGAGTTGACGTGTAAAGAACATTAATATACCAGCTAGAAAGGCAAAACCAATAATGTGAAAGATACTTTCTAAGAGCGCTTCCTTAACAATGCTTTTGTCCGTAATAATCCCCAAACTATAGCTGTTGGCTGCGTTGATTGAATCTTTTATTAAATCTGGAATTTGAAGTTTTAAAACATTTGACAATACACAAATAATAGTTCCAGCAGAAAGTCGAACACGGTATTTATAGAAGTATTTGTTTAAATGCTTGAGTGATTTCATAATGGGAGTGAGATCCGAAATAAATTTAAAAAGCGAATATAGGCTATTTAAACAGGAAATTAAAAGGGAGGTATGTGTAATGTTGAAATTAAATAAAACAAAAATAATTTACTTTGTCTGTTGATGAAATAGAGATATAAATGGTATTTTTGCAATCGGAAGTTCATAAACTTTAAACGTTCTTTATAATGATAAATAGAAGACATATAAGAGTCAAGGTAATGCAATCTGTCTATGCGATGTTACAGTCTAATAGCGATAATTTGGTTAAAGAAGAAAAGTTTCTGCTAACGAGTATTGATCGGATGTATGACTTGTATGTGCTATCATTAAGTATTTTGGTAAATGTTCAGGAAATGGCAGCGAATCATTTAGAAATATCTAAAAAGAAGTACTTAGCCTCCTTAGAAGATAAAAAACCAAATACTAAGTTTATAGATAATCAACTCATTTCTATTTTAAAAGAAAGTTATTCCATTCAGAATTACCTAGAGGATAGGCACCTTAATAACTGGAAAAATGACAATGAATTTATTCGCGTAATTTGGGATTTGATTCAGAAAAGTGAGACTTATGCAAAGTATATTGCTACCAAGGAATCAGGTTTTACCGAAGACAAAGAATTTGTAATTGCAATATTTAAAGATGTAATTGCTCCAAATGAAAAATTAGCAGATTATTTTGAAGATCAAAATATTAGTTGGGTAGATGATATTCCTTTTGTGAATACGTGGGTGGTTAAAAGTTTAAATGCAATGAGCGCCACCAAACCTTTTGTTTTAGGAGAGTTATATAAAGACAAGAGCGATCAAGAATTCGTATTAGAACTGTTCAGAAAAGTGATATTGAATCACGAAAAATACGATGAAGAAATTAACGAGAAAACACCAAATTGGGATACCGAACGAATTGCTGATATTGATTTAATATTGATAAAAATGGCACTTAGTGAATTTTTACACTTCCCATCAATACCAACACGAGTTTCTATAAATGAATATATAGAGATCTCTAAAGATTATTCTTCTCAAAAGAGCAGTTTCTTTATTAATGGGGTTTTAGACAAATTGATGAAACAATATACAGCGTCAAAAAGAATTAAAAAAATAGGTAGAGGATTGCTTTAATTTTTTACTTTTACCAATAATATTTATTAAATATAAACTCGATGAAAAAAATAGTTTTTATACTAGCGCTAGTAGCGTTTGCATTTACTTCTTGTAAAGAAGAGAGTGCAAGTTCAAAAGTCAAACCAGAAAATATTGAAGCTGCTAGTAAAAGAGAAGCGGAAATTAATAAAGGAGTTCCTGTAATTGAGTGGGATAAAACAGAACATGATTTTGGAAACCTAAAACAAGGAGAAAGCGTTGAAACTGTATTTACTTTAACAAACACAGGTAAAGGAGATTTGGTAATTACTGGTGCTCGTGGTAGTTGTGGTTGTACCGTTCCTGCATGGCCAAAAGAAGCCATAAAGGCAGGTGATACTGCAGAAATTAAAGTAATGTTTAACTCAAGAGGAAAGAAAAATAAAACAACAAATACAGTAACGTTAACGACTAACACCGAAAAAGGGAATGAAATTGTTAGAATTAAAGCGTTTGTAGAACCTAAAAAAGAATCTTAAATAATGATGAAATTAGCAATTGTATTACAAGAAGGAGGAGGGATAATGTCGATGTTGCCATTTTTGGCGATGTTTGCAGTTATTTATTTTTTTATGATTCGTCCACAGATGAAACGTCAAAAGAATGAAAAAAAATTCCAAAGTGAAATTACACGTGGATCAAAAGTGATTATGTCAAGTGGCATCCATGGTAAAGTTGTTGAATTAAATGAAAATGATGGAACTGTAGTTGTTGAAACAAGTGCAGGGAAAATTAAATTTGACCGTTCTGCTTTGTCAATGGAAATGACTAAGAAATTGAATCCAGTTAAAAAATAATTCAAATTACAAGTATAAATTAAAAGTGAGCTTTCTTGGCTCACTTTTTTTGTATATTTATTTTTTTATTTAAGATGAAGGCAAGGAGCGTTAAAAGATTAAAGGCAGATTTAAAATTACGGGTGTTTACCGTCTTTTTAGTCTTGTCTTTATTATTCTGGATTTTAATAAAACTATCAAAAACATATACAACAGAGTTGGTTTTTGATGTGAAATACACAAATATTCCTGCTGCGAAAGTGTTTCAGTCGGCTTCAACTACAACGTTTACTGTTTCTTTAAAATCATCAGGTTTTAATTTGTTAAAATATAAGTTAAAGCAAAACACAATTCAAGTTGATATTAATAAGGTTACTTATAAGTCAGGGAGTGATTATTACTATCTGCCCAATAATCATTTGTTAGGGTTACAAAAGCAATTAACAGTTGATACCGAAATTAAAAGAGTGCAATTAGATACTGTTTTTATTAAAATGGGATTCAATAAATTAAAAAAAGTCCCCGTAAGATTAAATGGAGATATTCAATTTAAATTGGGCTATAATTTTGTGAATCAATTCTTTTTAGTACCTGATTCTGTATCGGTGTCTGGGCCTTCTAAATTAATTGATGATATACATGAAGTGAATACTGTAACTTTTAAGAAAAAAGAGGTTTCCTCTAATATTAATGAGATTATTAAACTCCAAACTTTTGCCAATCAAAATATTCTAATTTCGAGTACAAATATTACATTAAGTGCTGCGGTTGATAAATTTACGGAGGGGACTTTGAAAGTCCCTTTTAAGGTAGTTAATTTGCCTGAGGGTGTTTCGATAAGTACATTTCCTAAAGAAATATCTGTTGTGTTTAAAGTGGGCTTGTCTAATTATAATAAAATAAATTCTGAGAATCTAAAGGTTGTTTGTGATTTTTCACAGACAGAAAAACATCAAATCGATTATTTAATCCCAACGCTAAAGGAACAGTCTTCATTTATTTCTTCTGTAAGATTTAAACCAAGTAAAATCGAATTTTTAATAGAAAAATGATGGTTATTGGACTTACAGGGACTATGGGTAGTGGTAAAACCGAGGTTCTGAATCTTTTTAAAGATTTAGGTGCGGCGGTTTATATTGCTGATGTGGAGGCGAAAATATTAATGAATTCATCTTTAGAACTAAAAGATAAAATATGCAATACCTTTGGTAAAGAATCGTATGTAAAGGGTAAATTGAATGCTTCGTTTCTTTCGAATATTGTTTTTAACAATCCAGATAAATTAGCTGTGTTAAATTCATTTGTGCACCCGGCTGTTCAAAAAAGTTTTTTGGAATTTGTATCTAGTTCAACAGCAAGATATGTTGTTTTTGAAAGCGCTATTTTATTTCAATCTAAAATTCAAGACCATTGTGATTTTATATTGGTTGTTACGGCTCCGTTAGAAGTTAGAGTTGATCGAATTATGCAGCGTGATGCTATGTCTAAAGAAGATATTGAAAGTAGGTTAATGCATCAGAGTACTTCTGAAGAGATGATTTTAAAATCAGATTTTGTAATAGAGAATTTGGATTTAAAGAGTACAAAAAAGGAGGTTTTTAGGCTTCATCAATTGTTTTTAAGTAAATCATAAAATTAATAAATTACCACTAATCTCTTAATTTCTTGTTAAGAATTCAGTAGTTTAGTTAATAAAACTCCGATTGTTCAATTTATTAACATAATTACATTAACTTTGCTGCATGAATAAAAGAGTTTTTTTACTCATTATTATTATGATGGGTGTTTCATTGATTGGGATTATTTCTATTCAAATTTTCTGGATAAAGAATTCCATTGAAATGAATAAAAACCAATTCAAAAGCGATGTAAAGTCAGCACTTAGAAGTGTTTCAATTAATATTAGTGCGCGAGAATTAGATGAACAATATAAGAAAATCGCTCAATTTGCTTCTGAAAGAGATGATATTGTGGAGTCAGAATTATCAACTTATTTATACCAACAAATAGATATATCTCGTAATGAAACTTTTGAATATGCCCAGACTGTATTGGAAGAAAATTACCGAGTCCCTTCTGAGTTTTTTGAAAATGATTCTATAGATTATACAAAGATTTATAGCAAGGAAAAAATCACAATAGTAAAGAATAATATTTCTGAAAATGGTGATATTGTTGGGTATACTCCTGTTGAACAGTTTAATAGGTCTGGGCAGTTGAATGAAATTCAAGCTGCAGTAATCAAGGATCAAATGAAATTGTTGGCAAGTAGAATCCCTATTTATTCTAGAGTTAGTAATTCTGAATTGACGATGAATTTAACTCATGAATTTGAACAACGAGGCATAAATGCCAAATTTAAATACGGAGTTTATAATGAAGGTCTGGGTACTAAATTAAAATCGGGTTATTTTAGAAAAGATGAAGGTAAAACCTATATGGTTTCATTATTTGATGAAGGTAATGGAGAAAGTAGTTATCAGTTATATGTAAGTTTTCCTGATAGAGAGAATTATTTAGTTTCTTCTATTGGAAAAATATTAGGCTTGTCCGTTTTATTTATTTTGGTAATAATTATTGTCTTTGTGAGTTCGTTGCATCAAATCATAAAACAAAAACAGATTTCAGAGATTAAAACAGACTTTATAAATAATATGACCCATGAGTTTAAAACTCCGATTGCAACTATTAATTTGGCTTTAGATGCTATAAGAAATCCGAAGATAATTAATGATAAAGAGAAGGTGTTAAAGTACGCTCAAATGATAAGGGATGAAAATAAAAGAATGCATGCGCAGGTAGAAAATGTTTTGCAGATTTCGAAATTAGAAAAGAATCAATTAGATATACGTAAGGAAAAGCAGGATTTACACGACATAGTGGAAGAAGCGATTACACATGTTGATTTATTGGTAAAGAGCAAGGGAGGTGTTATAAAAACAACGCTTGGTGCTAATCGTTTTGAGGTGTTAGCGAATGAATTCCATTTGACAAATGTAATTGTAAATATTATAGATAATGCTATTAAATATAGTCTAGATCCGCCAGAAATTGAAATGTCAACAGAAAACACTTCAAAGAGTATTGTGTTGAAGATTAAAGATAATGGAATTGGAATGACAAAGGCGGTTCAAAAAAATATCTTTAAAAAATTCTATAGAGAAGAAACAGGGAATGTACATAATGTAAAAGGTCATGGATTAGGATTGGCTTATGTAAAAAAAATAGTAGAACATCATGATGGTACAATTCATGTTGAGAGTGAAAAGGGCAAGGGGAGTATTTTTATTCTAAAGTTGCCGCTAATTTAAAAATATAATTATGGATAAAAGTAGAGTGTTATTAGTTGAAGATGATCCAAATTTTGGAACAGTACTAAAGGATTACTTAATGCTAAACGATTACGATGTTACACTTGCCAAAGATGGTTTAGAAGGTTTGATTATGTTTAAAAATAATGATTTTGATCTTTGTATTTTTGATGTGATGATGCC
>JAGLDM010000348.1 GCA_023145595.1 Flavobacteriaceae bacterium
ATACCATTTTACAATTAATATTTTTTATTTCATTCCTCTTTTAAAGTTCAACAAAATAATATCCTTAAAAATCATATATTTGTCAAATATCACAATAATAACTTATACTTTTAAATATTATGAATTTTAATTTATCCGAAGAACACCTAATGATTCAAGAAGCGGCAAGAGACTTTGCCAACAATGAATTGTTAGAAGGGGTTATTGAACGAGACGAAAATCAAAAATTTCCAACAGAGCAGGTGAAAAAAATGGGGGAACTCGGCTTTTTAGGAATGATGGTAGATCCAAAATATGGAGGAGGCGGAATGGACACAATCTCTTACGTTCTTGCTATGGAAGAAATTTCAAAAATTGACGCATCAGCATCAGTTGTCATGTCGGTAAACAACTCGTTGGTTTGCTGGGGACTTGAAAAATACGGTACCGAAGCACAGAAAGAAAAATATTTAGTTCCTCTTGCTACAGGAGAAGTCATAGGAGCCTTTTGTTTAAGCGAGCCTGAGGCTGGTAGCGATGCTACCTCCCAAAAAACAACAGCCATAGACAAAGGAGATTATTACCTTTTAAACGGCACAAAAAACTGGATCACCAATGGAGGAAACGCAAGTATATATTTAGTAATTGCACAAACAGATATTGAAAAAGGTCATAAAGGAATTAATGTACTTATTGTTGAAAAAGGAACTGACGGATTTATAGTTGGACCTAAAGAGAATAAATTAGGAATTAGAGGTTCTGACACCCACTCCTTAATGTTTACTGATGTAAAAGTCCCTAAAGAAAATAGAATTGGTGAAGACGGATTCGGATTTAAATTCGCAATGAAAACATTAGCCGGTGGTAGAATCGGAATTGCGGCTCAAGCTTTAGGCATTGCCTCTGGCGCTTATGAGTTAGCTTTAAAATATTCAAAAGAACGAAAATCTTTCGGAAAACCAATTTGCGAACATCAAGCCATTGCTTTTAAATTAGCAGATATGGCAACAGAAATTGATGCAGCCCGACTACTCTGTTTAAAAGCTGCTGCGGATAAAGACGAAAACAAAAATTACGACCAGTCTAGCGCAATGGCAAAATTATACGCTGCTGAAATGGCAATGAGAACCACTACCGAGGCTGTTCAAATACATGGAGGTTATGGTTTTGTAAAAGAATATCATGTAGAAAGAATGATGCGTGATGCAAAAATCACTCAAATCTACGAAGGCACCTCTGAAATTCAGAAAATTGTAATCTCGAGAAATGTATTGAGAGATTAAAATAGTTTTTATTGTAATATCAATAGAAAACCACCGAAATCAACCTCTCTATTATAAATGAGTAACGAATGAAACATCCAACTTTAACATTGGATGTTTTTTTATGCTAATTTCACAAAAATGGCATTTTTATCATATTCTCAAAATATTAATTACATTTCAACAACACCCCTATTTTTTCACACCCTCAAGCCTGCATAATTAACTTCATACGGTTTTACACCGTCTATTTTTAGCGCTATTACACTTTAATTTCGCTTAAAAGCGCCCCGCACCCCTTAAAAATTAGAGAGTGTAAGATATTTAATATAAATTTGCCGCAGTTAAACAATTAGAAAACATAAACTAAAACAATTTACCATGAACAAAATTATTAACACTAACCTTATTAGCAGCAACTGTAAACATGTTTTACTTTAGGTATAGAAAATCTAATTGCTTCTTATGAAAGTGAAAAGTTTGCTTTAACGAACCCTACAAGTGACCCCGGTCAATACCTAAACTTCATTACAGAAAATGGTGGTTTTAAAATCAACTTTACTAGCGGAACACTTTGTAGAAAATGGGGATTTTAGAGCAACTGGAACTAACACTCCGGACTCTAGTATTTTTGCTGCAACTTTTACAGAGAGTTATACTATAAAAAACCTAACTTTAAAACCAAAATTTAGAGTAGACACTGCCTCAGACGAAGCGTTTATAGACAAAGGTCTTGAACCCCTTTCTTTTAGCAGCGATTTACAGTTTCTAAATTAACGTTTTAACAATTTAAAAATATTTTATCATGAAAAAAATCGAAGCAATTATCAGAAAAGCAAAATACACTCAAGTAAAAGATGCATTACTCTCAATTGGCGTAACCTTCTTTACTTACTGGGACGTTACAGGTAAAGGAAACGAAACAGAAGGACATGTATATAGAGGTGTTAGTTACAGCACTAGTTCTATTCAAAGAAGATATCTCTCAATCGTTGTAAATGATGACTTTGAAGATATTACAATCAAAACACTCATTGAATCAGCAAGAACAGGCGATGTTGGTGATGGAAAAATATTCGTATCAGACGTTAATGAGTCGTACCGAATTAGAACAGGAGAAAAAGGGGAAGAAACATTAAGATAATATTTAACCAAAAAAATACAAATACAAAATAATGGAATTACTTACTATAAACAATGTATGGATGATGATCTGTACAGCTTTAGTTTTCTTTATGCACTTAGGATTCTCTTTACTAGAGATTGGATTAACTCGACAAAAAAACACGCTAAATATTCTTTTTAAGAATATTTTTATTGTCACAGTCGGGCTTTTACTCTACTGTTTAGTTGGATTCAACTTAATGTACCCTGGTGATTTTAACGGATTCTTAGCAATTCCAAAACTAGGAATAGGATTGGGTGATATGCAAAATTCCTTCACAAATGCTGACGGAACACTCTACGCTACCGGCAACTACACTTACTGGACAGATTTCTTATTCCAAGGAATGTTTGCTGCAACTGCCGCAACTATTGTTTCTGGTGCTGTTGCCGAACGTATTAAATTAGCGCCATTTATGATTTTTGTAGTCATTTATGTAGGAGTTGTTTATCCTATTGCTGGCTCATGGAAATGGGGTGGTGGATTCTTAGATGGATTAGGGTTCTACGATTTCGCAGGTTCAACTTTAGTGCATTCAGTTGGTGGATGGGCTGCATTGGTTGCTGTTTGGTTATTAGGCCCAAGAATTGGAAAATTCAAAAATGGTATTGCACAAGCAATTCCAGGTCACAACATTCCTTTAGCAACTGTCGGAGTTTTAATTCTTTGGTTTGGCTGGTTCGGATTTAACGGTGGCTCTGTATTATCTGCAGATCCAGGATTAACATCTTTAACTTTAGTAACTACATGTTTGGCCGCCGCTGCAGGAGGAGTTGCTGCGTTCTTAGTCTCAACCGCATTATACAAAAACTTTGATTTAACCATGTTCTTAAACGGAATCTTAGGTGGATTGGTTGGTATTACTGCTGGTGCAGATCAAATGAGCCCAACAGACGCTATCTTAATCGGCGCTATTGCAGGAACAATCATTGTATTTGCAGTTTCTTTAATAGACAGATTAAAATTAGATGACCCCGTAGGTGCTATTGCTGTTCACTTAGTATGTGGTGTTTGGGGAACATTAGCCGTTGGCATCTTTGGAAACTTGGCAGGAGTAGATCAGTTTATTAGCCAATTAATTGGTGTTGGATCTTACGCTGTATTCTGCATAGGAACTTCTTTCATCATCTTCTTTGTATTAAAGAAAACTATAGGAATTAGAGTTTCTGAAAGAGAAGAACTAGAAGGATTAGATGGGCATGAACACGGAATGTCTGCTTACCCTGACTTTAGAATGAACGAGCACTAAAAATCGCTCATTAGCATATTGCTTAATTTAATAAGCAACACACCTAAAGCGCTTGATAGTAAAAATACTATCAAGCGCTTTTTTATGTGATATTTCACCCTTTATTTTAACAATATCATAATCACTCAATCAAAATTTATTAACAACTAATTATATCTATTTAAATATTCAGTTTACTGCATAAATTATGCTAACTGCCTTACTTGACTGAATTATATTCAGTAACTTTGCAGTCAATTTTGAAAATATGATACAGAAACAAGGTTTATACTTACCCGAATTTGAACACGAAAATTGTGGTGCTGGTTTTATATGTAATCTGAAAGGTGAAAGAACGAATCAAATCATACATGATGCACTAGAAATTCTGGTAAAATTAGAACATAGAGGAGGTGTTAGTTCTGATGGAAAAACAGGAGATGGTGCTGGATTATTAATTGATATTCCTCATGAATACTTTTCTAGAGTTTGTGAATTTAATATTCCAGAAGCACGTGAATATGCGGTAGGAATGGTATTTCTTCCAAAAAAGAAAAACCAATACAAATATTGCAAAGATACTTTTGAAAATGAAATCAAAGCACAAGGTTTAGCCGTTTTAGGATGGAGAACCGTACCTGTTGACTCTTCTCAACTAGGAGAAATCGCTTTAGCCTCTGAACCAAATATCGAACAAATCTTTATCGGCAAAACGGAAGAGATTGACGAACATATTTTCAAAGCAAAATTATATGCTGCTCGTAAAATTACAGAGCATGCAATCGCGGCATCAAAAATGTCTGAAAGTTCATTCTTTTACTTACCTAGTTTATCAAATACTACATTGATTTACAAAGGTATTATTATGCCAGAAGATATTGGCCCTTACTTTAAAGACCTTCAAGAACCGGACTTAGTAACTAGATTAGCATTGGTACACCAACGATTTAGCACCAATACAATGCCTACTTGGGAATTAGCTCAACCATTCCGATTTATGTGTCAGAATGGAGAAATTAATACGCTAAGAGGAAATGTAAGCCGAATGCGTGTTCGTGAAGAAATCATGAGTAGTGATGTTTTTGGACCGCAAATAGACAAACTATTCCCAATTATTTTACCAGGAAAATCAGATTCAGCCTCAATGGATATGGTGGTTGAATTACTAACACATACTGGCAGATCATTACCGGAAGTAATGATGATGATGATTCCAGAAGCATGGGAAAAGCACGAAACGATGTCGGAAGACAAAAAAGCATTTTACGAATACAATGCTTGTTTAATGGAAGCATGGGATGGCCCAGCATCTGTACCTTTTACAGATGGTGATTACATCGGAGCTTTACTAGACAGAAACGGATTAAGACCATCAAGATATACAGTTACCAAAAGTGGTAAATTAATCATGGCATCAGAAATTGGTGTGGTTGATATTGCTGATGATGACATTGAGATACACGGACGTTTAGAACCAGGAAAAATGTTTTTGGTAGACATGAACGAAGGGCGAATTATTAATGATGAAGAAATTAAATCTAAAATTGCTTCAGAAAGACCTTATAAAAAATGGTTGAAAGAATTTAAGTTAGACTTAATAGATATTCCTTCCAACTCTAATTATAGTCCCATTGAAATCTGTGATTACAAAACGAGACAACGATTATTTAACTATACATTAGAAGATATTCAAGAAGTTATTACCCCAATGGCACAGGCTGGAAAAGAAGCCTTAGGCTCTATGGGTATTGATACACCTCTTGCTGTTTTATCTGACAGACCACAATTAATATCAAACTATTTTAAGCAATTATTTGCCCAAGTTACCAATCCGCCTTTGGATGGTATTCGTGAAGAGATTGTAACCGATATTAGTTTATCTTTAGGAAAAGACAGAAATATATTTAGCATTACAGAAAGACAATGTAGAAAACTTCGCATTCAGAATCCTGTAATTTCCAACAACGATTTAGATAAAATTAGAGGTATTTCTTTTGGAAGTTTTAAAGCCGAAACCATTCAAATATTGTACCCTAAAATTAAAGGAATGAATGGTCTGGAAGAGGCCTTAGACGATATAATCGTACAAATCACCAAAGCATTAGATAGAGACACCAATATCATTATCTTATCCGACAGAGGTGTTAATAAAGACTTGGCTCCTATTCCTTCTTTATTAGCCTGTTCGTTTGTAAATCATCAAATGAACCGTTTGCGTAAACGTTCTTATTTCGATATTATTATTGAATCTGCAGAACCACGTGAACCACATCAATTTGCTACTTTATTTGGTTATGGTGCTAGTGCCGTCAACCCATATATGGTCAATGAAATTATCAAAACACAAGTTCGAGATGGCTTTATAACCGGTATGAATGAGCATAGAGCCGTTCACAATTTTAATAAAGCGATTGGAAAAGGAATTTTAAAAGTGATGAACAAAATCGGAATCTCAACCCTACATTCGTATAGAGGTTCACAACTTTTTGAAATTGTTGGATTCAACTCCCGATTTGTTGAAAAATATTTCCCTTACACCGCTTCAAGAATTGAAGGTATTGGGCTATATGAAATTGAAAGAGAAATTAACGAACGCTATAAATACGCATATCCAGATACTCTAATCAAAAGTAGATTGGGATTAAATATTGGAGGCGAGTATAGATGGAGACGTAACGGGGAACGTCATTTATTCAACCCAACAACAGTTTCTAAATTACAACAAGCAGTACGTTTAAAGGATCAAGATAGTTATAACATCTACGCAAAAGCCATAAACGAACAGTCAGAAAGCTTAATGACCATCCGTGGTTTGTTTGAGTTTGACAACCTTGACCCTATTCCTTTGGATGAAGTAGAACCATGGACAGAGATTGTAAAGCGTTTTAAAACGGGCGCCATGTCTTACGGGTCTATCTCAAGAGAAGCACATGAAAATTTAGCAATTGCCATGAACCGAATTGGAGGGAAATCTAATTCTGGTGAAGGTGGAGAAGACAGAAGGCGATTTATTCCAGAAGCAAATGGAGATAGCCGAAATTCTGCAATTAAGCAAGTAGCATCTGGTCGTTTTGGAGTAACTTCTCATTATTTAACAAATGCCGAAGAGATTCAAATTAAAATGGCACAGGGTGCAAAACCTGGAGAAGGTGGACAATTACCTGGAGAAAAAGTATATCCTTGGATTGCTGATGTTCGTAATTCGACTCCTTTTGTAGGATTAATTTCACCTCCGCCACATCACGATATTTATTCTATTGAAGATTTAGCACAATTAATATATGACTTAAAAAATGCCAACCGAGAAGCAAGAATCAATGTTAAATTGGTGTCTGAAGTTGGTGTTGGTACAATTGCAGCTGGAGTATCAAAAGCAAAAGCAGATGTTGTATTAATTTCTGGTTATGATGGTGGTACTGGAGCATCTCCTTTAACTTCATTAAAACACGCTGGTCTTCCTTGGGAACTTGGTTTGGCAGAAGCACAACAATCTTTGGTGCTAAATAATTTAAGAAGTAGAATTGTAGTAGAGTGTGATGGTCAGTTAAAAACTGGTCGTGACGTTGCTATTGCGGCTTTATTAGGTGCAGAAGAATTTGGTTTTGCTACCGCTCCTTTAGTTGCATCAGGATGTATTATGATGCGAAAATGTCATTTAAACACCTGTCCTGTTGGAATCGCAACTCAAGACAAAGAACTCCGTAAAAACTTTAAAGGAACTCCAGAACACGTAATCAACTACTTCTATTATATAGCAAATGAGTTAAGAGAAATCATGGCGCTATTAGGGTTTAGAACCTTGGAAGAAATGGTAGGTCAAACGCATAAAATCAATTCAAACAAAGCAATTACGCATTACAAAGCAAAAGGATTGGATTTATCATCAATTTTACACAGACCTACTGGATACAGCGATATGGATGTGAAAAATTCTGAAAAGCAAGACCACAATTTAGATAACGTACTTGATTTCCAAATCTTAAAAGATGCTAAAAAAGCAATTCAAGATACGAAAAAAGTAAATCTAGCATATCCTATTCACAATACTGATCGTACGGTCGGAGCCATTGTTAGTAACGAGATTTCTAAAATACATGGTCATTTAGGATTGCCAGAAAACACATTAAATATTAATTTTTCAGGTTCTGCAGGTCAAAGTTTCGGTGCTTTTGGAGCATACGGACTGACTTTCAATTTGGAAGGGAACACCAACGATTATTTAGGTAAAGCATTGTCTGGAGCTAAGTTAATCATAAAGAAACCAACAAAAGCAACCTTCATAGCCGAAGACAATGTCATTGTAGGAAACGTTTGTTTGTTTGGAGCCGTAGCCGGTGAAGCATATATTAACGGAATTGCAGGTGAACGATTTGCAGTTCGAAATTCTGGAGCAACAGCAGTTGTAGAAGGAGTTGGAGATCACTGTTGTGAATACATGACCGGAGGAAAAGTGATAGTCCTTGGTAGCACAGGAAGAAACTTTGCTGCAGGTATGAGTGGTGGTATTGCTTATGTATATGACCCAGAAGATAAATTCACCAAAGGATTGTGTAATACAGAAAGTATTGAGTTCGAAGAAATTTTAGCAGAAGATGCTGCCGATTTAAAAGGACTTATAGAAAAACACGTAGCACTTACAGATAGTAATAGAGGTAAAGAACTTTTAGCAAATTGGGAAACAAGTTTAAACAATTTCGTAAGAGTAATGCCAACTGAATATAAACGCGCATTGAAACGTCTGGAAACAGAAGAGCCAATGTTTGAAGAATTAACAGCTTAAACGATGGGAAAATTAACAGGTTTTAAAGAATTCGATAGAAAAGACGAAAGTTATGCGCCCGTACAAGAGCGCATAGAAAATTATAAAGAATTTACAGTATCCTTAAACAACAAAGAAATTACAGAGCAAGGCTCTCGTTGTATGGATTGCGGAATTCCTTTTTGCCATAGTGGTTGTCCGTTAGGAAATTTGATTCCAGATTTTAACCATATGGTACATCAAGGAGAATGGGAAAAAGCCTCATGGATTTTACATTCTACCAATAACTTCCCTGAATTTACAGGTAGACTATGTCCTGCTCCATGCGAACAAGCATGTGTGTTAGGTCTTATTGAAGACCCTGTTTCTATTGAAAATATTGAAAAAAACATTGTAGAACGCGCTTTTAAAGAAGGATGGATTAAACCCCTACTTCCGAAAGTAAGAACAAGAAAAATTATTGCTGTAGTTGGATCTGGCCCTGCTGGATTAGCAACTGCACAGCAATTAAACAGAGCAGGTCATACCGTAATTGTGTTTGAAAGAGATGATGCTCTTGGCGGATTATTACGCTACGGAATTCCAAATTTTAAATTAGAAAAAGAAATTATTGACCGTCGTATTGCTATTTTAGAAGCAGAAGGAATTACATTCAAAGTGAATGTAAACGTGGGTGTAAATTATGATACTGAAAAACTAAAAGCATTTGATGCCGTAGTTTTATGTGGTGGTTCTACCGAACCTAGAAGTTTACCAACTCCAGGTATTGATGCTGATGGTGTTGTACAAGCAATGGATTTCTTAACTCAACAAACTAAAGTTGTTTTTGGACAAGCTATTGAAAATCAAGTATTGGCAACAGACAAACAAGTTATCGTAATTGGTGGTGGAGATACAGGATCTGATTGCGTTGGAACTTCAAACCGACAAGGAGCGGCATCGGTAACTAATTTTGAAATTATGCCAAAACCTCCAGGTCATCGTTCACCAAAAACTCCTTGGCCATTTTGGCCTTTGCTGTTAAAAACATCCACTTCCCATAAAGAAGGTTGTGACCGTAACTGGTTGATTAACACCAAAGAATTTATAAAAGATAAAAACGGTAAATTAACCGCTTTAAAAACTGTGAATGTTGAATGGGAAATGATTCCGGGGCAACGTCCTAAATTAATTGAAATTGAAGGTACTGAAAAAACATGGCCTTGTGATTTGGCACTGTTAGCCTTAGGGTTTACCGGTCCAGAAAGCACCATCGCAGATCAACTAGGATTGGAAAGAGATGCACGTTCTAATTACAAAACTGAGTTTGGAAAACATCAAACTAACGTTCCGAATATCTTCACTGCAGGAGATATGCGTAGAGGACAATCTCTAATTGTTTGGGCTATTTCTGAAGGAAGAGAAGCTGCCAGACAAGTAGATATTTACTTGATGGGGAAATCGGATTTACCTACCAAAGGTAAAGGTGATATTTTGTCTGCCTAAATAATAACTTTTAGTAATCATAAAAAAACCCAAAAATTGGGTTTTTTTATACATCTATTTTATTTAGATTCCTGGGTTCAAGCTATACCAATCAAGGTAAATAGGTTCTAATGAAAATTTTAATGAACTGATAAGATAATATTTTTCTAAAAAATATAATTTAACAAAAATTACAAATAGGCAAGTAAAAGACATAACTTTGATTCTCCATTGGATGTAATGGGAAATCTATTATTTAAACAAGAGTTGCTTTTGCAACTTGAATCCAAGTATTATTAATATCCATATTATAAACTAGAAAGAAATGAAAACAAAATTATTAATTTTATCCTTAGCAATGGGTTTTAGCCTTACTGCTGCTAACTCAAAGAAAACTCCTGTATATACGCTTATTAAGAATGCAAAACGCATTGTTGTTGTACAAGATTTTATGCAAAATCAGATTGACTTAGGAGGTAGTTTTATAAAACAAACCTATGAGTCAAATCCTTCCGAAAAGATTCCAGTACCTCCAGAATATAATTTATTAAATCAATTTATTTGTGAATCTTTAAATAAGAAATTTGAAGTTTCTTACTTTGAACTTGGTCCTGATTCTATTTATTATAAAAAAGGTAAAATGATGGGGAAAGATGTTGATATTATGGATTATTCCAAAATAGATGCTGACTTGATTGTACGAATAAACTATGAGATTGATTACCGAGGTTTTGGTACTATTCCTGAAATTCCTTATGAGGCTCATATTAGGGTGAAAATCGCTATTTTTGAGCCAAATGGTAATAGTAAGCCTAAGAATCGAATAAATTTTCAACTTGCATATATCCATAAAAGCATTGGTAATTTAGAAAACGTTCCTCATAATATAGATGATCCAAATTTGGATGCTGATTTTTTCGCAGAAAATTATAATCCTAAACAGTATATTGACGGTTTGGAGCCATTAATTTTTGATGGCGTTGAAAAGTTATATACCAAACTAGTTAAGAAAGCAAAGTAATCAACTTTTATAGTTCTCACCTGAGTTCGATTAATAAAAAGCC
>JAGLDM010000349.1 GCA_023145595.1 Flavobacteriaceae bacterium
GCATCAATATGTGGTTCTAACGCATCATAAGCGTATCCTAATTCTGGTAATTTAAAAGCCATAATTTCTATTTTTTTAACATTAATTATAGTTCAAAGGTACATAAGAAAAATCTTTCTTGGAAATTGATTGTTTTTATAGGGATATTAATAAAGTCTATACAGCCCTTTTTTATCAAAAAAAGTAGCCTCTTAAAGACCTTTCACTTTTCTCAAAACACGTATTGACTCTTTATATAAAATATAAGCCGATTTATCTTCTAAGGCTTTTAAATACGATTTTGATTCTGTCAACTTCGATTTTGCCGTTGTAAACCCGTTCAAAGCACAAATAAAATAAGTCGTTGGAAATTTTTTAAGGTTTTTTTGTTCTATGGATGTCAAAGTTACATTCGATTTTAACTTCTTTAAAA
The DNA here is from genome assembly GCA_023145595.1 of Flavobacteriaceae bacterium. GTDB lineage: Bacteria > Bacteroidota > Bacteroidia > Flavobacteriales > Flavobacteriaceae > Urechidicola. Next base: position 413 of record JAGLDM010000349.1, read on the forward strand.
TGATGTTATTGTCATTAAATATCTGATACAATATTTTCCTGTCGTAGTCTGGTGGATCAAATAATAAATCAGTCACCATATTATATTTTCCATTATCCTTAAAATGTATACTTTTTTTTTCTAGTGGATAGTATTTATGATCCTCATTAATACCTAATTTAATATATTCAGTAACGATAAATGTAGAAGAATTATATTCTATCGAGACTTGATCTAAAAATGAATAATACAATCTAACTTGCTCATTAATCAATTCAATATCAACTCTTGAATAATATGTTTTGTCTCCAGTCGTGTTCTTTTTACCCGCCCAACAAATCACAAATTGTTCTTTAAAAACTTTATACTGGGGCTTAAATTCTGCCTTGTGGCTATTAAGAAAGTCAAACACACCGTCTAAGGTCAATTCTATATTATTACTTGCCATTTTTTCTAAAGATTCTACCAAATATTTATTGGTGTTCCGAATCTCAAAACTGGTTGTGGTTGGCATCGAATTACTCCCTCTCCTGTAAAATGCAGTTCCCTTGGAGTATTTCCATGCGTTTTTATTTAAAGTCGTTATAGCAGCGGTTGGCTGAATGGTAACGAGCCCAATTACTTTGTGTTTTTGAAGTTTAGGAAAACCAATGTTCTCATATTGAATTTTTGGAGGATTGACCAAATAGGCATTGACTAGATTTTGAATTTTACTATCATCATAAAAATCGACCCCAATAATTTTATTAGATTCATCTTCAACCCCAACAACGATGTATGAATTATTTTCTGGGTTTGAATTAGATAAAGCACAAACATGCTTTATAAACTTAGTCTTTCCTATTTTATTCGATAAGTTTAAACGCTGCTTTTTATCATAAAAACTATTCTCATCAGTATGTGAAAGCAGCGTTTTTATTAAAAGGCGTTTATTAATCATTTTAGATATTTGATTTAAAGTTATAAAATAATCTTGAATATATGGCATAAAAATACCGTCCGCTAACTAGACGGACGGTATTCAATTGACTATTTATTAATAGTCAATCTAAAATTAACTAACCAAACTTTATTTTAAATGCTTTTTTCTAATTTTTGTTTTTCGCTGTACTTTAGTTCGCTTTCTTTCTTTATTGCTTACAGTAACTTGCGAATCTTTTGAGGATTTATGTTTTAAAAACTCTATAAAGCCTCTGCCTGTAAACTCATAAGTTGAATTTGTGTCAACTTCATATAACTCAATCGTTCCATCATCTAAAACGACCAATTCGAACTCTTCATTGTCTCCACTATCATAATCTAATGTTAAAATTTTCAAGTCATCATGCCCTTCAACATCAAATACTTCGTAGCCACCAACAAAATCCCAATATATATCGTCAATAGGTGTGCCAAGCAAATCTTCAGAAGAATAAAATGTAGTAATGTTTTCTGGGGTAAATGCTAAATAATTTTCATAATCAAACGGGTTCGGAGCCCCTATAACAGAGGTGTATGTTTTTTCCCACCCTACATATTCCTGTAAAAAATATTCTATATTGTCGTAAAATACTTTGTCATAATCAAACGTATCTTTTTGATAGCCTTCTAAATAATAAGTAACATTGTTTAAAGCGCTGTACAGTTCTATAGTGTTCTCACTTGTTTGTAATACTTCAAAGTCTACATACCCATCTAGGTCATGGTTTATTTCTAAAATGACACCAGATGTTCTATATGTTCCTGTCTGAATTCCGATTCCGTCTCCTGTAGAGCCAAT
>JAGLDM010000035.1 GCA_023145595.1 Flavobacteriaceae bacterium
GGGAAACCAATTATAAATATTGCAATTGGAAATCCAGATTTATCACCATCAAAAGAAGTGTTGGACGCTATTAAGGATGCTTTAAAACATCCAAAAGCACATGGATATCAAAGTTATCAAGGTTTGCCAAAGTTAAGAGAATCAATTGCTGATTTTTATGAAAAAAACTATAAAGTACGTTTAGATTCGAATTCTGAGATATTACCATTAATGGGTTCTAAAGAAGGAATTCTGCATATTTCTATGGCATTTTTGAATGAAGGAGATGGGGTGTTAATTCCGAATCCAGGATACCCAACATATGCTTCTGTGACCAAACTGGTTGGGGCAGAACCTATATTTTATAATTTAACTTCTGAGAATAATTGGGAACCTGATTTTGAATTGTTAGAGCAGCAAGATTTATCGAAAGTAAAATTGATGTGGCTAAATTATCCACACATGCCAACGGGCGCACCTGCATCAAAAGAATTGTATGAAAAGTTTGTTGCATTTGCTATCAAACATCAAATTTTATTGGTGAATGACAATCCATATAGTTTTATTTTAAATGATAACCCGATTAGTATTTTAGAAGTTGAGGGAGCTAAAGAAATTGCATTGGAATTAAATTCTTTGAGCAAAACCTTTAACATGGCGGGTTGGCGTGTTGGAATGGTATTAGGGAACTCAGAATTAATAAAAACAGTTTTACAGGTTAAAAGTAATATGGATTCTGGAATGTTCTTCGGAATTCAGCAAGGAGCCATAGCGGCACTAAGTTTGTCTGATGATTGGTATGAAAAAAACAACACCATTTATGCCGAAAGAAGAAAAATAGTATGGAAAATGCTTGATAAATTAAACTGCACCTATGATAAGGAGAGTATGGGGATGTTTGTTTGGGCAAAATTGCCAGAAGGTATTTCTACAGATTCTTGTGTTGATGACTTACTATATAATAAAAATATATTCATTACACCAGGTAATATTTTTGGTTCAAACGGAGAGGGATTTGTTCGTTTCTCACTTTGCGTAAATGAAAATCAATTAACCGAGGCATTAAATAGATTGTAAGGATGGAAAGAGTTGCAGTGATAGGTTTGGGTTTGATAGGAGGATCACTTTCTTTAGATATTAAAGAGGTTTTTGGCTCAAAAATTATTGGGATTGATGGCAGTTTAGAGAATGCAGAAAAAGCTTTATCACTCGGAATAATAGATGAAATTTCAACGATTGAAAACTTAACAAATGTAGATGTAGTTATTATTGCTACACCAGTAGATACCGTTTCAGAAATAACAAAACAGGTGTTAAATGTCATTTCTGATGACACCTTGGTTTTTGATGTAGGTTCTGTAAAAGAAGAAATTTGTTTAGCTTTGGAAAATCATCCAAAAAGAGTCAACTTTGTCGCCGCTCATCCAATTGCGGGAACAGAGTTTTCTGGGCCAGATGCGGCGATCAGAAATTTGTTTAGAAATAAAATAAATATTCTATGTGATATTGACAAATCGAAAAAAGAAATTTCAGACAAAGCATTTTTAATTTTCGAAAAGTTAGGGATGAAATTAAAATTTATGAAACCGGCAGAACATGATCGCCATATAGCATACGTATCTCACCTATCGCATGTGAGTTCGTTTATGTTAGGGAAAACGGTTTTAGAAATAGAAAAAGACGAGCAAAATATTTTTGATATGGCGGGAAGTGGTTTTGAATCTACGGTTCGTTTGGCAAAAAGTTCACCGAGCACATGGACGCCCATTTTTACAGAAAACAAAAAAAATCTATTAAGTTCATTAGATGAGTATATTAAAAATTTAGTTGAGTTTCGTTCTTCTTTAAAAGAGGGAGATAAAGATGAGATCTTTAAGATGATGAAAGAAACGAATCATTTAAAAGAAATTTTAAACGGAATTAATAAGAATTATTAGAACGTAATAAAAGCATGTTAGTTAAAAACAACTGACGGAAATAAACAAGTAAAACAAGTATAATGGAAAATAAAAAAGAATTGAGAACATGGTTGGATGAATTAAACTTGGAGCATCCACTCGTCGTAGCAGGGCCATGTAGTGCTGAAACCGAGGAGCAAGTATTGAAAATTGCACATGAGTTGAAAGATGCTGGTGTGAGTTATTTTAGAGCTGGAATTTGGAAGCCAAGAACAAGACCTGGAATGTTTGAAGGTGTTGGTGCATTGGGTTTAAAATGGTTGCAAAAAGTAAAAGCTGAAACCGGTATGAAAATCGCTACAGAAGTTGCAAATGCTGCACATGTAAAATTGGCTTTAGAGCATGATGTTGATTTGTTATGGATTGGAGCACGCTCTACAGTGAGTCCGTTTATTGTTCAAGAAATTGCAGAAGCTTTAGACGGAACAGATAAAATTGTTTTGGTAAAGAATCCTGTAAATCCAGATTTAGCGTTATGGTTAGGTGGGGTTGAAAGGTTGTACACGGCGGGTATTAAAAATTTGGGAGTAATTCATAGAGGTTTTTCTACCTATGAAAAAACAAAATATCGTAATATTCCAGAATGGCAAATCGCGATTGAATTACAAAATAGATTCCCTGACTTGCCTTTAATTTGTGATCCTTCTCATATTACAGGAAATAGAGATAATATATTAGATGTTTCTCAAACGGCTTTAGATCTTAATTTTGACGGATTGATTATAGAAACTCATACAGATCCAGATAACGCATGGAGTGATGCGGCTCAACAAGTGACTCCGGCTTCATTAATTAAAATAATGGCTAATTTAAAAATCAGAAAAGAGACCAGTGGAGGGGCCGCTTATAATAAAGAGTTGAATACGTTGCGTGCTCAAATTGATGTAATCGATAGTAGTTTACTTGAAGCTCTTGAGAAAAGAATGAGAATTTCTGATGGAATTGGAAAATTAAAAAAATCAGGAAATGTTTCCGTTTTACAAACTTCTCGTTGGAATGAACTTCTTGAAAAAATGATTTCAGAAGGTAAAGATAAAGGACTGAGTGAAGAATTTATTTTAAGAATGTTTAAAGCAATTCATCAAGAATCTATCAACCATCAAGAAAAGATATTGAAAAGTTAAAACTATATTTATTTTTAAACGAAAAAAGGCTCGCAATTGCGAGCCTTTTTTCGTTTAAAATTCTATTTAAAGGTTAATCTCTACCTGCGTAAATCATTACATAATATAGTAGTGTTGCTAAAGATCCAACAGCAGCAACTACATAAGTTCTAGCAGCCCAGTTCAATGCATCTTTGGCACCCCCTTGTTCTTCTTCTGTTAACATGTTTTTGTCTTGCAACCAAGCCAATGCTCTGTTACTAGCATCATATTCCACAGGAAGCGTTACAAAACTAAAAAACACGGTAGCAGCGAATAATACAATTCCGACTGGTAATAAAATAGGGAACGATTGTATAAAAAGTCCCGCCATAATAATCCACATAGAAAGTTTACTTGCAATACCAACCATTGGCACTAAACTAGATCTAAATTCCAACCAAGAATATGCTGTTGCATGTTGTACTGCATGACCCACCTCGTGAGCAGCCACAGCCGCCGCCGAAGCATTCCGTTCATTATAAACCGATTCGCTTAAATTTACTGTTTTGTCTTTTGGATTGTAGTGATCTGTCAATCTGCCCGGAGTAGAAATCACTTGAACATCATAAATTCCATGATCACGTAGCATCGCCTCGGCAATCTCTTTACCAGACATGCCGTTTTTAAGTTGAAGTTTTGAATATTGTTTAAATTTCTTTTTTAATTTTGATTGAACCATCCAACCGATTAGTGCAATCAGTCCGAAAATAACATACCCGAATACCATATTTATTTTTAGTTTAAAATTATTTATTCTTACATTGTAATTAATACTTTTACTGCACAAAGTATTCCAACAAATATAATCGGACAAAATGGCAAGCACTCCCAAAATTTTATTAATATATACTGGTGGCACAATTGGTATGATTCGAGAGATGAAAACAGGCGCATTAAAAGCGTTTGATTTTGACAACCTATTAATTCATATTCCAGAATTAAGTCAACTAAATTGTTCTTTGGAAAGCGTTTCATTTGAAACACCAATAGACTCCTCTAATATGAATACCCATTATTGGGTTCAATTACTTGAGATTGTCGAGGTAGATTATCATAAATACGATGGCTTTGTAATACTACACGGTTCAGATACGATGTCGTATACAGCATCGGCTTTAAGTTTTATGATAGAAAACTTATCGAAACCAATTATCTTTACAGGTTCACAGTTGCCAATAGGTGATATACGCACAGATGCTAAAGAGAATTTGATTACTTCTATTGAAATTGCTGCTTCGCAAATAAAAGGAAAGCCGATATTGTCTGAAGTGTGCTTGTACTTTGAATACAAATTATATAGAGCAAATAGAACAACCAAAGTAAGTTCGGAGCAGTTTGAAGCATATGATTCTCCTAATTATCCGTGTTTGGCAGAAAGTGGTGTTCATTTAAAGTTTAATGAAACTCATCAAAAACCTCCCTCAAGGTTTAAAAAAGTTAAATTTCATAAAAAAATAGAAACACAAGTAGTGATTCTTAAATTGTTCCCAGGTATCACAGAAAGTGTCATTAAAAGTATTTTAGAAATAGAAGAATTAAAAGGAGTGGTATTGGAGACTTTTGGCTCTGGGAATGCTCCTACAGAAAAATGGTTTATTCAGTTATTAAAAAAAACCTTAAACAAGGGAATTAAAATTGTAAATGTAACTCAATGTTTAAGTGGTAATGTAGTTTTGGGTTTATATGAAACGAGTATTCAGTTACAAAATATCGGTTTGATTAGTGGAAAAGACATTACTACAGAAAGTGCACTTGCAAAAACAATGTATTTATTGGGTAAAAAGGTGCCTAATGCTCAATTCAAACAAATTTTCGAAACCCCTCTTAGGGGTGAGATGTTAAAATAATTTCAATTTCACCTTATATTTTAGGAATTTTCAGACAGGTATGTGTTTTCTTATATGATTTTTTAAAAGAATGCACGTTTTAGTAAAAAGAATGAAAAAAGTTAAAATGTTGATGTTAAAAAGGTGTAATTTTTTTTAAACCCGACTTTTTTTTTGTTACTTGGCGCTTGCAAATTTGCAGTTTAGGAGAGATGGCCGAGTGGTTTAAGGCGCACGC
>JAGLDM010000350.1 GCA_023145595.1 Flavobacteriaceae bacterium
TTTGCCGACGATTACACTTTTGATCTTTTTAAAAAAGAAACGACCGCTGTTTTCAGAAATACCAAAGAACTTAATGACTTGCTTAATATTTATTTGAAGAAATGAAAGAAACTTTAAGCAAATATTTGCCAGAGGCCTCTGTCGATTTAGTCGTTGAATTACTTGACAAATACCCACATCATTTAAAAATTGTAAACCAACGAAATACCAAACATGGTGATTTTAAAATGACTAGGCAGGGTCATTATCAAATAACAGTGAATAACTCTTTAAATCAATATCAGTTTTTAGTTACGTTGATTCATGAAATTGCTCATTTAGTTGTCCATCTTAAATACAAAAGAGTTAGACCTCACGGAGTAGAATGGAAAATTTCTTTCCAACACTTAATGCTTCCATTTGTAAACCCTACTATTTTTCCAAGTAGCATACTTCCTCATTTAGCCAATTATTTGAAAAATCCTAAAGCAAGTACCGATTCAGATGTGAATTTATCATTGGTAATGAAACAATTTAGTGAAAAGTCGGATAAGAGCTTTATATTTGAAATCCCTTTGAATACGACTTTTGTATTTAGAAATAAAATTTATATTAGAAAAGCCAAAAGACGAACTCGATTTGAGTGTCTTGAAATATCATCTAAAAAAACTTATTTATTCAACCAAAATGTAGAAGTTGAATTAGTTAAAATTGAATAATATATGAATAATAATTATTACGGAGTGATTATGGCAGGTGGTGTAGGCTCTAGATTTTGGCCTATGAGCACAACAGAACACCCCAAACAGTTTCATGATATGCTTGGAACAGGGGATTCGCTAATTCAAAAGACCTTTACTAGACTGGAAAAGACTATTCCTTCTGAAAATATCTTAATTTCTACCAATGCAAATTATAAAAAACTGGTTCAGTCACAATTAAAATCTGTTACTGACAATCAACTGCTATTAGAGCCTTGCATGAGAAATACATCTCCATGTGTTTTATATGCTGCTTTAAAAATTAATGCAATAAACCCAGATGGAATTATGATTATTGCTCCTAGTGATCATTGGATTGATGATGAAGACACTTTTAGCGATAAAATTAAAGAAGCCTTTTCTTTCTGCGAACAAAATGATGTTCTCATGACTTTGGGAATTGAACCTAATTCACCTAATACAGGCTATGGATATATTCAATTTGAAGAACAAAAAAGTGCTATAAAAAAAGTAAAACAATTCACTGAAAAACCGAATTTAGAAAAAGCCAAAGAGTTTCTTTTAAAGGGAGACTATTTATGGAATGCTGGGATTTTTATTTGGAGTGTTAAAAGTATCTTGAAAATGTACGAATTGGCACTTCCAGAAATGTATGCTTTATTCACGTCTGGAAATGATTTTTATAATACAGATAAGGAAACTGAATTTATAAATAAAGTTTACCCAAAATCAGAGAATATATCTATAGATTTTGGAATTTTGGAAAAGGCTAAAAATGTATATGTATTACCCGTTGAATTTGGATGGAATGATCTAGGAACTTGGGGGTCTTTGTACAATAAATTACCGAAAGACCAAACCTCAAATGCTGCGGTTGGTGGCGAAGTGATTTTTAGAGATGCATTTGGTAATATGGTTAGAACGCAATCAGGAAAAAAAGTGGTTATTCAAGGATTGAGGAATTACATTGTAGTAGAAAAAGAAGGGGTTTTATTAATTTGCCCAAAAGAAGCAGAACAAGATATAAAAGAGATTACAACTGATGTAAAAAACACATTTGGAACAGATTATATTTAAAACCTAAAACATGGAAGAGCAATTAGAAAATGATCAAAATTCAGAGAAAGATATTCCTAAAAAGGATATTGGAAATATTTGGTCAGACTTCACCTCATTTCTAAAGGAAATTTTAGATATCAGACATGACACCGATAAGAAAGGAACTATTGAAGATGTAAAAGGCAATATCTCTATGAAAGGCCATACGGCTTGGGTATTAATTTTTTCTATATGGATTGCATCTATCGGGTTAAATATCAGCTCACCTGCCGTGGTCATTGGTGCCATGTTAATTTCTCCTTTAATGGGGCCTATATTAGGAATCGGGTTATCAATAGGCACCAACGATATAGACACCTTAAAACGATCTTTTATAAATTTAGGAGTAATGATTGGCTTGAGTTTGGTAACCTCATTTTTATTTTTTAAAATTCCTATTTTTCAAGATTTAACTCCAGAAATTAAGGCACGTACCGCTCCAGATGCTCGAGATGTTTTTATTGCTATTGGTGGTGGATTGGCATTAATTCTTGCATTAAGCAGGCGGTCAAAACAAACCAATACTATTGCTGGTGTTGCCATTGCCACAGCCCTTATGCCTCCATTATGCGTTGCTGGTTATGGTTTAGCCGTTTGGAACTTAACGTTCTTTTGGGGGGCTATGTTTTTGTTTACCATCAACACTATTTTTATCGCATTAGCCACCTTTTTAATTGTGAAATTTTTAAAATTTCCGATGGTGAAATATATCAATTCGGCAAAAAGAAAACGAATTTCGCAATTAGCAACAACGCTGGCAATTATCATTTTTAGTTTTAGTGTCTTCCTATTCTATAAATTATATAGAGTAGATCAATTTTCAAATAATGCCAAACACCTTATTGACGAAATGAAGGCAAGCGGCATACATATTTTCGACATAAACAATGAAAGTATCAACTTTAAAAATAAAGAAATCTCGATAATAATTTATGGGAATCCGCTTTCTGAATCCGAAATGAATCATTGGAAATCGAAATTAGGTAATTACGATCTAGAAGATTCTAAACTAATTATCGAACAAAGTCAAAGTACCGATTTAAATAACAAAGTAGAAGAACTCACTCATTTATATGCAAGTAATCAAGAGATAATTGTTTCAAGAGATACGAAAATTGAAGAGAAGGAAGAGGAGGTTAATAGATTGCAAAAAGAACTTAATAAATACTACAGTGTAGATTTCAATCAAATTAGCAAAGAAGCTTTTATAACTTTTGATGGTTTAAAAACAATGAGCTACGGAAATCTAATTACCACAAACTTTAAAAAAACTGACACTATTGCGCTATTTGCAACTTCATGGAAAGAAGAAACTAGCAACAAAAGGGAAAAGGATGAAAAATTACGTCTTTGGTTAAAAGTGCGGCTAAAATTAGATTCTGTTCAAATTATAAAACACTAACCTTTAGTAGTCGCTACAACTCAAAATCCTTCTTGTTCTAAAATTTCTGAATACGAAATTTATTTAACACGAAACCCTTTCTTTTACAATCTCATTCAAAAAAAATGTCATTCTGAATATGAATATTCAGAATGACAAATGTATTTATAAGTTATAAGTAATCTATCTTTCGCTTAAGGGAATAAATGACCTTAATTTTTCACCAGTATAAATCTGTCTTGGACGACCAATTGGCTCATTGTTTAGACGCATTTCTTTCCACTGAGCAATCCATCCAGGTAA
>JAGLDM010000351.1 GCA_023145595.1 Flavobacteriaceae bacterium
CCACCCGTGCTTAAAGTTGCCATTGCATGGTTAATAGCATCAAACCAAGACATGCCAGCAAATTTTAATAAGAAAAATTCGGTGATGGTTAATGAGAAATAAATCAACCACAATCGTTTAGCAGTCTCCGTAATTCTAGGATGCATTTTATCTGTTGAAGGGCCAGGAGCTTCCGCCATAAAAAGTTGCATGCCTCCAATTCCTAATAAAGGTAAGATGGCAATGGTTAAAACAATAATTCCCATTCCGCCAATCCAATGAGTAGCACTTCTCCAAAACAAAATACCTTTTGGCATGGATTCAATATCTGTTAGGATCGATGAACCTGTTGTTGAATACCCAGAGAGTGTTTCAAAAAAAGCATTTGTAAAATCGGGGATTGCCCCAGAAAGGAGGTAGGGTAATGTTCCTGTGAGTGATAAAATAAGCCACCCGAAAGTAACGATAAGATACCCTTCTTTTTTTTGTAGGTTTTTTGGAGCATTCCTGTTTGAAAACCACATATAAAAACCAAGGGTGATTGTGGTAAGTCCGGCTGCTAAAATTCCCCATTGTGCATCTTCATTATGATACAAACTAAACGGATATGCAATAAGCATAAACAATCCATTAAGCATGGACGTGAGCCCGAGGAAACTTATGATTATTTGAAAATTAAAAGTTTTCATCTAATTATTTAAAAAGCTTTTCTACGTCTTGAATAGCATCTGGAAGGCAAAAAACAACTGCTTTGTCGCCAGCAACTATTTGAAAATCCCCAAAAGTCATTAATCCTTTTCCGTCTCTAATTACTCCGCCAAATACTGCATTTCTAGTAAATTTAATATCTTTTAAAAGGCTTTTTGTGACAATGGAATTAGGTTTGACATTAAACTCTAAAACTTCGGCATCAACATGTTTTAAGTTTGCCAAAGCAACAACATCACCTTGTCTTACATGTTTAAAAATCTCTGATGCTGCTAATAATTTTTTATTGATAAGAGTATCTATTCCGATGGTTTGAGAAATATTGATATAATCCATATTCTCTACCAAAGCAATTGTTTTTTTTACTCCCTTTGATTTTGCCACAAGACAAGACATGATATTTGTTTCAGAATTTCCGGTAACCGCAATAAAAGCATCCATTTCCCGAATATTTTCTTCTTCTAATAATTCCAAGTCACGACCATCACCTTGTATCACCAAAACATTTTGCATTTTTGAAGCCAGATTAAAAGCTTTGTCTTTATTCTTTTCTATGAGTTTTACATTGTATTTACCTTGACATAATTTGTGTCCTGATTTTACTCCGATTTTACTTCCGCCTAAAATCATCACATTTTTCACAGCAAAAGCTTCGTTGCCTGTAAGTTTATGTAATTTCGAAATGCTTTCCTTTGGACAAGAAAAATACACTTCGTCTCCCAATTCAAAAATGGTATCTCCACGCGGAATAATGGTTTGTGATTCTCCTTGTTTTTTTACCGCGATTGTGATAAAATCTATTTCAGAAAACTTTTTTTTTGCTTGTTGTACTGATAAATTTAAAATGGTAGCCCTTTTCATTAGTGTGCTTCCAAGCATGTTTAAGAGTCCGTTTTCAAAAGAAATAGAATCATTAAAGGCAGATTGATTGAGTAAGGTTTTAATTTCCTGTGCTGCTAATTCTTCTGGAGAAATAACGTAATCTAATCCTAATTCCTTAAAATTTATTTTTGGGTTACTTATAAACTCTGGATTGTTAAGCCTTGCAATAGTTTTTTTTGCGCCTAACTTTTTTCCAATTACAGCGATGGCGAAATTGGTGTTTTGCGAATGGGTTATAGCAATCAATAGATCTGTTTTATCAATGTTGATATCCATTAAAGTTTGAACAGAAGTTGCATCACCATTAAATGTAATAACATCGAGATGCGAATCTAAATAATTGAGTTTTTCGCTATCAACATCTATTACAAAAATATCTTGAGATTCGTAGGAAAGTAATTTTGCAAGGTGAAAACCGACATCTCCGGCACCAGCAATTATAATTTTCATTTGAAAAGAATTTGCGACAAATATAATAAACTTATATTTGATAAAAAAAGAGCAATGAACAAGAATAAATCTATTTCAATCAAAGATTGGAAGGAAGATGATCGTCCTCGTGAAAAATTATTACTCAAAGGAAAACACGTGTTGTCAGATGCCGAATTAATGGCAATATTATTAGGTTCTGGGAGTAGAAATGAAAGTGCTGTAGAACTATCGAAGCGAATTTTGGCATCGGTAAATAATAATTTGAATGAACTAGCAAAGTTATCCGCAGAGCAATTAATGACATTCAAAGGAATAGGTGAGGCAAAAGCAGTTTCAATAATTACCGCACTAGAATTGGGACGAAGAAAGCGATTAGAAGAAGCCTTGATTCAGCCTAAAATCACCTCAAGTAAAAGTGTGTTTGAAATTATGCAACCCATTATTGGCGAACTACTCCATGAAGAGTTTTGGATTATTTATTTAAACAATTCAAATAAAATATTACAAAAAAATCAAATGAGTAAAGGAGGATTAACAGGTACTTTGGTAGATACTCGATTGGTGTTTAAAAAAGCAATGGAAATTAGTGCTACCGCTATAATTTTGACTCATAATCATCCGTCAGGAACCTTGGTGCCAAGCAATGCGGATAAGCAGTTAACTCAAAAATTAAAACGTGCAGGTGAAACCTTGGATGTAAAAGTATTAGATCATTTAATTATTACAAATAGCGGATATTATAGTTTTGCGGATGAGGGTGAGTTGTAATATGCTAGAGTTGTTACACAGAGATACGCAGAGGTTTTAATCAGTCATTGCGAAGAAGGTGGACGACTGTGGACCTCAATAAAAAGGTCAATTTCAGAAGTTGTTACGTTGATTTATGAAGAGTTGTATCAGTTAAACTTAAAAATATACAACATCTAGTCAAATTTTAAAAAGCCTTTTAAATGTTATTACTTACTTTTATAACTTAATTATTTACAAATGATGTCTCATAAAAACATATATTTTTACTTTGTCTTGCTGTTATTACTCAGTTTTTCTTGTAAAACGGACCCTAATTCAACCAATGAAAGGGAAATAAATAAGTCTATTATTGAAAATGATTTAGATATTATTGAAAAAGATTTAGATGATATTTTAAAGGAGGGAGTTCTGAGAGTTTCTACAATTTATAGCGGTACAAGTTATTTTTTGTACAAAGGTGCGTCTCACGGATATGAATTTGAACTTTTAACTCGTTTTGCAGAGTATTTGAATGTTGAACTTGAGATAGTGATCGCAAACAACATCAACCACTTGATTCCGAACCTTGTGAATGGTAAGGTGGATTTGGTAGGGTATGGTCTTACTGTAACGGAAAATCGACAGGAAAATGTTTGGTTTTCAGATTACTTATATTTAAATCATCAGGTATTGGTGCAGCGAAAGCCCAAAAATTGGAGAAAAATGAAATTGCATCAAATTGATAACGCAATTATTAGAGACGCTATAGAGTTAGAGGGGAAACTAGTGTCTGTAAGAGAAAACACATCTTATTTTGAACGGTTAAACCATCTTTCAAATGAAATTGGCGGGCAAATAAAAATTGACACTGTAAGTGGTGAAATCACAACAGGTGAAATTATGAAAATGGTGGTAGATGGAGATGTGAGATATACGGTTTCCGATGATAATATTGCAAATATTGTAGCGTCTGCTTATCCGATATTGGATGTAAGAGTACCTGTCAGTTTATCACAAAAAAACGCGTGGGCTCTGCGTAAAAGCTCTCCAAAACTACATGCTGAATTAAATAAGTGGCTCAAAGAATTTAAAAGGCACGCAGATTATAAAGTTATTTACAATAGGTATTTCACAAATAAAAGAGCATTTCGTAAAAGAGTGAAAAGTGAGTTTTATAGTTTGAATACTAATACCATTAGTAAGTACGATGATTTGATTAAAACAAAAGCAGCAGATGTGAATGTAGATTGGAGGTTATTTGCTTCTTTAGTTTATCAAGAGTCGCAATTTAAGGTGCATGCAAAATCATGGGTTGGTGCAGGTGGATTAATGCAAATGATGCCTGCCACAGCCAAAGAAATGGGCGTAAAGAATAGGTTTAATCCAGAGGATAATTTAACAGGAGGTGCTAAGTATTTGAAAATGTTGTACGATCGTTTTGATAAAGTTGCGGATAATGAACAGCGAATTAAATTTGCGATGGCATCGTATAATTGTGGGTATGGACATGTAACAGATGCCCAACTATTGGCAGATAAAAATAAGATAGACCGTAATAAATGGGATGGTAATGTTGAGGAAATGATTTTGGCTTTGAGTTTGAAAAAAAATCACCAATTACCGTTTATTAAACACGGATATGTTCGCGGTAGAGAACCGTATACTTATATTCGTCAAATATTTGAAAGATATGAGCATTATAAACAATTTATAGAAGAATAGATGTTACTCATTTACACACATAAAATCACACCAAGGCTTACATTTGTATGCAAGCAATTATTTGTTCGTATTATAGGAATTCCAGTTTCTTTTACAACAGAAGTCAGTGAATTTATTTCACATAATGGCCCAAAACTAACCTACTCTAAAAACCCTTTGGGAAACGAGTTATTTGTAAAAAGTAATGAGTTGCTTTTTGAACAAGGTGTGAATGATGTAGAAATACAAATGCAACAATGGGGCGAGTTACCTGTCTTTTTTTATAATAATTCTAAGGGACAAGTTCCGTTTGATATTTTTGCAGCAAGTTTTTATTTATTAAGCCGATATGAAGAATATGTGCCGCATGTACAAGATAATCATGGGCGGTTTTCGGTCTATGAAAGTTTGGCATTTGAAAAAGGTTTTTTACAAAAGCCTCTGGTTGATTGTTGGGCATTGAAGTTAAAAGAAATAATACTAGAAAGGTTTGACGGACTTGTTATCCCGGACAAGACTTATAATGAGATTTCAACCATTGACGTTGACAATGTTTTTGCTTATAAAGAAAAAGGGATTATCAGAAATTTAGGTGGGTTTGTACGAGATTTTTTCAAATTTAGAATTGAAAATATTATTGAACGTATCTTGGTTTTACTGCGTTTGAGGAAAGATCCGTTTGATACCTATGATGAGATTTTAAAGATTTCTAAGGAGAACAATGTCAAAACAATTTTCTTTTTTTTAATAGGTGATTATACTACCTATGACACCAATGTTTCATCTTCAAACAACGTATTTCGTTCTTTGATTAAGTCGGTAGCAGATTATGTAGATGTAGGTTTGCATCCGTCATATTTTACCATGCATAATAATGCAAAGATGATCAAGGAGAAGCGAAAAATGGAACAGATTTTAAATCGACCTGTGTTGAAAACACGTCAGCACTATTTACGTTTGAAATTACCAGATACCTATCAGAATTTAACCGAATTGGAAGTAGAGGAAGATCATTCTATGGGTTATGCCAAAGAGTTCGGATTTAGAGCAAGTACCTGTACTCCTTTTTATTTTTATGATTTAGATTTTGAAATTCAGACTCCGCTAAAAATTTTCCCTTTTGCAGTGATGGATACAACTTTAAACGATCATTTAGAATTGGTTCCTGTTGTAGCAAAATCTAAAATAGAGCAGGTAAGAAGAGAAGTGCAAAAAGTAAACGGAACGTTTATTACGTTGTTTCATAATGAAACTCTGAGTGATAAAGGACGTTGGAAAGGTTGGGGAGGATTGTATAAGTCTATTTATAGTAAGGCTGAGAAATGATTAAATATATCAAACGAGGGGAAATAGACGAAGAAAAATACAATGCGTGTATAGGAAATGCCATTAACTCTAGAATTTATGCCTATTCATGGTATTTAGATATCGTTGCCGATAATTGGGACGCTTTGGTGTTAAACGATTACGAAGCGGTTATGCCGTTGCCTTGGCGCAGAAAATATTTTATTAAATATGTGTATCCGCCTTGTTGGACACAGCAGTTAGGTGTGTTTTCTTCTGATAAAATAAGTAACGAGTTAGTTCAACAATTTATAAAATCAATACCGAGAAAATTTAAAAAAGTAACAATACAGTTTAACTCTGGAAATCCGATTGCAGAGAGAAATGTTACAGAGCGAATTAATTATGTATTAGATTTGAATAAGCCTTATGAAGAATTGGTAAAGGGGTATAATAAACTTAGAAAAAGGCAAATTAAAAAAAATAGAATTTCTCGCTTGAAGATTGAAAATTGTTTAAAGCCAAAATTATTAATTGATTTATTTAAGGCGGAAGAGAAGTATGAAAAAATGCATACGGATAAAGACTTTGAAAAATTAGAAAAACTGATGACCACTGTGGAGGTAAGTAAGAAAGGTGGAGTTGTTGGCTGTTTTAGCGAGGGGTATTTGTGCGGAGGACTTTTTTACCTAAATGATTCAAATAGAATAACCTATTTGTTTTCTGGATTAAATAACGTAGGAAGAGAAAATAATGGGATGACACTGTTGATAAATAAAATAATTAATGAGAATAGTGGTTTGGATTGTGTTTTAGATTTTGAAGGTTCAATGAACGAAGGGATCTCAAAGTTTTTCAAAAGTTTTGGAGGGCATCAAGAAAATTACTATCAATTAACACAAAGGGTGTTACTATGAGATTAAAAGAATATTTCATAAAATACTCGTATTTATGCCCGTTTTCTACAAAATTTCTTCTTTCAACTTCAAAGAGGAAAGTTATTTTTCCATTTTATCACTCTATATCAAATTCACCAACTGTAATTGTTAAGCATTTGTATTCTGAAAAATCGATTGAAGAATTTACAGATGATTTAGATTTTTTGCTAAAATATTTTATTCCGATTAGCATCGATGATTTTCTAACAAGGAAAGAAGAATTGGATTCCGATAAAAATAATTATTTTTTGTTATCATTTGATGATGGGTTGAGTTCTTTTTACAACATAGTTGCTCCGATATTAATTAAAAAAAACATTCCAGCAATTAACTTTTTAAATACGGATTTTATTAATAATAAAGGGCTGTTTTATAGGTATAAAGTGAGCCTTTTGATTGATGAAATAGAACGGTTTGATATAAATTCTGAAGTTCTAACAAAAGTTGAAGAAATTATTTTAAATGGTGTTTGTGGTAAAATGTCAATTTTAGATTGGCTTCAAAAATGCACCATAAAAGAAGATGAAATATTGGGTAATATCGGATTATTATTGAAAGTATCCTTTGATGATTTTCTAAAAGAGAAAAAGCCATATTTGACAGGTGGGCAAATTCAAAACCTTATAAATAACGGGTTTGAATTTGGTGCTCATAGCACTTCGCATCCTCTATATAGTGAAATAACGCACGAAGATCAATTGGACGAGACGTTTCGGAGTCTTGATTTTTTAAAAAACACGTTAAATATTAATAACAACTATTTTTCATTTCCTTTTACAGACGATGGAGTTTCTGGAAAGTTCTTTTCAGAAATGGAAAATGAAAAAATTATTACTTTTGGGACTTCTGGTTTAAAGGAGGAGGAATTTAAACATCATTTTCAGAGAATTCCAATGGAGTATTCCGAAAACTATTCTGCAAAAAGAATAATTAGAGGGGAGTTGTTTTATTTTCTTGTTAAAAGAATAATTGGGAAAAATAAAACAATTAGGAATTAGATTGATTTATAAAATCTAAATATTCCTTAGGGATCCTCTTGTTCAATTTTAATTTGGAGAAGTCTTCGGTATATGGCTCTTTGTGCTTAATAACTTTACAAGGGTTGCCAACAGCAATTGAATTGGACGGGATGTTTTTAGAGACAATACTGCCAGCACCAATAACTACATTTGAGCCAATTTGAACTTCAGGTAAAATAACGCAATTAGCACCAATCCAAACATTGTCTCCTATAATAATTGAATCGCATTTTTTTTGTTTGCTAAAATTTTCTAGTTCATGGTTTGAAGAGATAATTTTTGTTCCTGGTCCAAGTTCTACATTTGACCCAAATGATATTCCGTTATTTGCTTGAATATAATTTCCTAAATTATCACCAGGGTCACAAATAATTCCTTTTTTAATATTATGTGCACCTGTAACTGTTGAAGTAAAATGTACAGGCCATTTTACAGACCCATTAATCCGTAATATTTTTTGAGGGATAAAGTAATAGAAAAATAATTTCCGATAAGTTGTGTAGTTATATTTTGGTCTAAAATATAAAGGATAAGCAAGATTTATGATCCAACCAAAAATAAAAAAGTCGAGTTTATTAATTAGATTTTTTTTTATTGAATTCATGTTTTCTCTTATTTGTTACAGATAAAAAGTAAACCTGAGTTTTGAAATCCAAATTTATGTATTTCACTTGGACTTAAATTTTCTGCAGGGTTTATTACCTTTACCTTAAACCCTAAGTCTTTCAGCCTATTTTCAAAATCGTGACCATAACAACGCTGAAGATAGGGAGCACCATATAATTTATAGCGTTCAGCATCACTATCTGCAGAAAAGACTTCGAAAGTTTCTTTGTATTGGGTGTAAATATGTTCCTGAAGAATTAAAACTCCATCTTTTTTTAACACTCGTAAAAATTCTGTTAAAGCCTTCTTATCTTGTTTTACAACAGAAATAACATGACTACAAAGAATAAGGTCAAAAGAGTCATCGTTATATTGAATATTAGTGATGTCCATTTTAACCATGGCTAGATTTGGATTTAAATCAGCGCTGAGGTATTCAATACTGTTGTTTTTCTGTAATTTTTTTTCAATTGCCCTTTCGGGAGCAATGTGTAAAATTTTATTTTGATTGTTGAGTAAATTCGAGCCACTTAAGTACCACCAAAGGACTCTAGTTCTTTCGAGGGAGGAGCACCAGGGACAAACAGCATTCACTCTTTTTACTTCTCGATCTCCATACGATCCAAATTCTCGAAATTCTTTATTGCAACAATTACACTTTACTTGGTTTCCTCTGTAAGAAACTGAGTTTATTTTTTTTATTAAAAACCGAATGTTTATTCTTAGTTTTTCTGGAAGAATTTTTTTGTAAATTTTTTTTATTAAAATCATTTAATCTTAATTAACTTGCTACAAATTTAATTTTTTTAGCATAAAAGACTTTATTATTGTAGATAAATTTTTAAATGAGTTTTATTAATCAAAAAAACATAAAAAAAACAATAGGTCAACTCGGAACTCTTCTGTTTGGAAGTGGGTTTTCTTTTTTGGTTAATGTTGTTGGTTTATATATATATTCCAAATTATATAGTGCGGAACAATTTGGGGTTTTTGCTTTGTTTGTTTCTGTTATTTCAATTGTATCTATCGTTACATCATTAGGATTGGAATATGTTATTGTTTTACAAAAGACTGTAAAAGAGGCGTTGTATATTCGTAATGTTTGTGAGAACATTGTTATTTATTTTTCATTAATATTAGTTTTTATTTCGGTTTTGTTGGTAGCAGGTTCGATTCAATTTTTTGATGAGTCAGAACTGATTTGGATATTAGTAGTAATGTCAATATTTTCAATTTCAATGATTAATATTTTTATTAGTTGGAATAATAAATTGAAAAATTATAAAATCATTTCTACTTATAAACTTGTTCAATCCATAAGTGTAAGTTTTATTAGTGTATTTCTTGGATATAAAAATGTTAGTTTAGGTTTGGTATTTGCTTATTCTATAGGCGTATTTGTTTCATTTCTGTATTTGTGGAGAAGTATAGATAGAAAACACCTATTTAAACGAATTGAATTACCAGAATTAAAATTAGTTCTTTCCAAGAATAGAGATACAATAAATTATTCCTATAATATTGGGTTATTGCTTACTGCTGTTAAAGCGTTGCCGAATTTTGTTTTAGGGCACTTTTTTGGTCTTGGAATTGTGGGGGTTTATGATATGAGTATTAAAATATTAAATATTCCTAAAAAATTATTAAGTTCAAATATAGGAGAACTTTTTTATCAAAAAGGGAGTGTGCTGTATAACAGAAATAACATGAAATTTGTTTTATTAGCTAGAGATACATCTAAATATTTATTTCTGTTTTCAATTTTAAGTTATTTTCTTTTTGCTTTATTTGGAACAGAATTGTTTTCTTTTTTTCTAGGTGATAAGTGGGCATTAGCAGGTGAACTTAGTGAGGTATTGTCTTTTTGGTATATGTTATTGTTTATTTCATCACCAATGGCATATGTGTTCTATATCAGAAGAACTTTAAATAAATATTTTAAGTTCACGGTATTTGTTTTATTAATAAAGGCTTCTTTTTTGTTTATAATCGTGAATTATGATACGGCTATAAACTCAGTTTATTTATATACTTATGTCTGTATCGGTTTAGAATTATTACTTCTTATTTATATATATATAAAAGGTTTTTTAGATTTAAAAGACGAATGAAGCCAACCCGCCTATTTTCCGGTTTAGATCACCATTTATGGGGTTTTGAACAGAGTTCGGAAAAATCTTTGCTATAATAATTAG
>JAGLDM010000352.1 GCA_023145595.1 Flavobacteriaceae bacterium
CAATCTCTTCAATTTTATCGTAGTTCAAAACTCCTGTTTCTTCATCTACGCCATAAAATACAGCATTGTAAGTTTTACCAGAAAAGTTTACTGGAGAACCGTGTGTTAAATGCCCTCCATGAGACAAATCGAAACCTAATACTTTATCTCCAGGTTTAAGAACCGCTAAATAAACCGCTCCGTTTGCTTGAGAACCAGAATGCGGCTGTACATTTGCATATTCGGCACCAAATAATTCTTTTGCTCTATCAATAGCAATTTGTTCTACAACATCTACCACTTCACAACCACCATAATAGCGTTTACCAGGATAACCTTCAGCATATTTATTGGTCAAAACAGACCCCATGGCTTCCATTACTGGTTCGCTCACAAAGTTTTCTGAAGCTATTAATTCAATTCCGTTTAATTGTCTATTTTTTTCGTCTTCTATTAAGTCAAAAATAATTTGATCTCGTTGCATTTTGTATTGCTATTAAAAGTTAAAATTAATGCTGCAAAAATAACCATTTTGTTTTTCAAAAAATAGAATTAAACAAAAAATCAGGTTTCGTTTAAAATGAATTTTATATTTTTACCTGCAATGATAAAAGAAAGAACTACAGACGCTTCTTTTTTTTCAAAATTTTAAATACTAAAAACAAATTACCTTCCTATCGTTCAACTATGAATAAAATTAAATTTGTTTTCACACTACTCGCTTTATTCCATTTTAAATTCAATTATAGTGAAACTGTTCCTAACTCAGATGAGAAAGTAACACCTATTTACAACAACTCAACATTTCACAAAAACAAAGAGGTGGTAAAATCAAATTACACCGCTAAAGAAAAGAAACTTAAAAACTTTAAACCAAGCGTAAATGATGAAACCTTATTAGAAAGTTTTGGTTTTCATGAAAAACAGTATGTCGTAAACTTTCCAATCGATATGGTTTGGGATGCATACGAAACCACAAAACCAAATGAATGTTGGGCTGGACGATTAACAAAGTATAAACAATCTTATGCAAATTCGTTATTTCATGACTTTCAAGAAGAAAATCATCCTTCATTTATTGAAGGTAGTGTTTACTTAATTCGGCTTAAAGTAATTCCGTTTGTTAAAATAAATGTTGTGTTTCAACTAAACAAACTAGATCGTTCTAAAAAAGTATTTGAATTAACCTATGGGATAGACAATACATCACATGGCAAACAAACGATCCAATTTATTGCAGATGGTGAAAAAACGATCATTAAGCATTCGTCTTATTTCAAAAGTAAAAGTGCGTTTAGAGACAAGCATTTTTATATAAAATATCATGTAAAATACATTGATGAATTTCATGCTAATATTCAAAATAAATTAATTGATCAGTCCTCAATAAATAATTCAATCGAGCGGGTCGCTATATAAACGATGCTATCTCAAGGTTTACAATTTCCATATGAGAATCACTTGCAACTAACGTATCCTTTTTAATAATAAGCAACTGAGGCGATTCGTGACAAAGGTTATACTTTTTAGTAATTTCATCTGAAATAGATCGATACGCAATTAAATCTAAGAAATACATATCTATTGATTCTCCATCAACGTCAAAGTCTTTTTCAAACTCTCGTAAGACTACTTTACTCGTATAACAGCGTGTAGAATGTTTAAATATTCCAACCGTTTTTTCTGATTTCGATATAGTTTCCAATTGTGATATTTCTGTTAGCAGAATCCAATTCACTTTTGAAACTGGCTCCTCGGAAGCAGTTTCTCCAAATATTTTTTTTAATAAACTCATAGTAGAAATTATTGGTCGCAAAAATACAACGAACTTTCAAAACAGACAAAACGACACCAAAAGCCCTCAAACACAAGACAATATGTCGTTTCTGCTGCCAATATTTCAATTGGAATATCTTTTGAAATACCTAAAACGAATCTAAAAACAACATATTATGAATTTTAATAATTTCACCATAAAATCACAAGAGGCCATTCAAAAGGCACAACAAATTGCACAAGGATTTGGTCATCAGCAAATAGAAAATGCACATATATTAAGCAGCATTATTTTAGTTGATGAAAATGTAATTCCGTTTATATTAAATAAACTTGGAGTTAATATTCCAATTTTCACGAAGACTTTAGATCGTATTATTCAAAACTTTCCAAAAGTTGAAGGAGGCGAATTAATGCTTTCTCGCAATGCTAATAAAATGCTCGTAGATGCAGAAAATTTAGCAAACAAAATGAAAGATGAATATGTATCTATCGAACATATTTTATTAGGAATTTTAAAATCGGGTGATACCACTTCTCAGTTATTAAAAGATAACGGAGTCAATCAAAAAGATTTGAATTTAGCCATTCAAGAATTAAGAAAAGGAGAAAAAGTAACTTCACAATCTGCTGAAGAAACTTATAATTCATTGAATAAATACGCTTTAAATTTAAATCAACTAGCCAAAGACGGAAAGTTAGATCCAGTTATTGGCCGCGATGAAGAAATTCGAAGAATTCTACAAATCCTTTCTAGAAGAACAAAAAACAACCCCATTTTAGTGGGTGAACCCGGAACAGGAAAAACGGCCATTGCAGAAGGATTGGCGCACCGTATTATTAGAGGTGATGTTCCCGAAAATTTAAAAAGTAAGATTGTCTATTCATTAGATATGGGTGCTTTGATTGCAGGGGCAAAATTTAAAGGAGAATTTGAAGAGCGCCTGAAATCAGTTGTAAAAGAAGTCACTTCTGCCGATGGTGAAATCATTCTATTTATTGATGAAATTCATACACTAGTGGGTGCTGGTGGCGGGCAAGGAGCCATGGATGCTGCCAATATTTTAAAACCTGCTTTAGCAAGAGGTGAATTAAGAGCAATTGGTGCTACGACTTTGGATGAATATCAAAAATATTTTGAAACCGATAAGGCTCTGGAGCGTCGTTTTCAAAAAGTGATTGTAAACGAACCAGATATTGAAAGTGCCATTTCAATTTTAAGAGGGATCAAAGATAAATATGAAACACATCATAAAGTACGTATTAAAGACGATGCTATTATTGCTGCGGTAGAATTATCACAACGTTATATTACCAATCGATTTTTGCCAGATAAGGCAATTGACTTAATGGATGAGGCTGCGTCAAAACTACGACTAGAAATCAATTCTAAACCAGAAGAGTTGGATGTTTTAGATCGAAGAATAATGCAATTAGAAATTGAAATAGAAGCCATTAAACGAGAAAATGACAAGAATAAATTAAAATCACTGAAAGAGAACCTAGCAAATATCAAGGAAGAACGCGTGAGCATTAATGCCAAATGGGTTTCTGAAAAAGAAGTGGTTGATAAAATTCAGAACGCCAAAGAAGCCATTGAGAAATACAAATTAGAAGCAGAAAAAGCAGAACGAGAAGGCAATTATGGTTTGGTGGCTGAGTTGCGTTATGGCAAGATTAAAGAAGAGGAAGAAAACTTGATGGAATTTCAAAAGGAAATGGAGGGAAATCAAGAAAACGCGCTCATTAAAGAGGAAGTTACCAGTGAAGACATTGCAGAAGTTATTGCCAAATGGACAGGTATTCCGGTTCAAAAAATGCTACAAGGCGAACGGGTGAAATTATTAAAACTCGAAGAAGAGTTGCACAAAAAAGTCATCGGGCAAGAAGAAGGAATTCGGGCTGTTGCCGATGCTGTTCGTAGATCACGCGCCGGATTACAAGATGATAAAAAACCAATAGGAACGTTCTTATTTTTAGGAACCACAGGAGTTGGTAAAACGGAATTAGCAAAAGCGTTGGCGGGCTATTTATTTGATGATGAAAATGCATTGACTCGAATTGATATGAGTGAATACCAAGAACGTCATTCGGTGAGCAGATTGATTGGTGCACCTCCAGGATATGTGGGGTATGATGAAGGCGGACAATTAACAGAAGCCGTGAGACGTAAACCCTACTCTATTGTATTGTTAGATGAAATTGAAAAAGCGCA
>JAGLDM010000353.1 GCA_023145595.1 Flavobacteriaceae bacterium
TATGGAGATGGTGTAAACGATTTTGTCGTAGCTCCATCGAAAGAAGAGGCATTGGTGTTGGCAAATGAAAAGTTAAGTGTCATTTCGACAGAACGAGGTACGAGTGACGAGAAATATCTAACTTTAGATGAATTAAGACAAGAAGAAGATGTCTTAGATACTTGGTTTTCATCTTGGTTGTGGCCAATTTCTGTTTTTGACGGAATTCGGAATCCAGAGAACGAAGAAATAAATTATTATTATCCAACCAATGATTTGGTAACTGGTCCAGATATTATTTTCTTTTGGGTAGCACGTATGGTTTTTGCGGGTTATGAATTTAGACAAGAGAAGCCATTTGCCAATGTATATTTCACCGGAATTGTACGTGATAAGCAAGGTAGAAAGATGTCTAAATCTTTAGGGAATTCTCCAGATCCAATAGAATTAATGGAAAAATATGGAGCAGATGGAGTGAGGGTTGGAATGTTGTTATGTGCCGCTGCAGGGAACGATTTATTATTTGAAGAAGAATTATGTGCACAAGGGCGAAACTTTTCAAACAAAATATGGAATTCATTCAGACTCGTTCAAGGTTGGGAAGTTTCAGAAAAATTAGAACAACCACAATCGTCTAAAATTGCAATTGAGTGGTATCAATCTAAATTCAATCAGACTTTGGTTGAATTAGAAAAATCATTTGATCAGTACAGAATTAGCGAAGCATTGATGACTATTTATAAATTGGTTTGGGACGATTTTTCTTCGTGGTTCTTAGAAATGGTGAAACCAGGCTATCAGCAGCCAATTGATGCTGCAACTTATAAAAGTGTGATTGCTTTTTTCGAAAATAATTTAAAAGTATTGCATCCATATATGCCATTTATATCTGAAGAAATTTGGCAATATATTTCTGATAGAAAGCCTGAAGATGCCTTAATTATTGCGGAATATCCAGTTTTAGGAGAGGTAAACAAATCAATACTTGAAGAGTTTAATTTCGCAACAGAAGTGATTTCTGGAATTCGTACCATCAGAAAAGATAAAAATATCGCCTTTAAAAATGAAATTGAGTTTTTTGTATTAAATAACGAAAAAGGGACTTCTAATTTCGATTCGGTGATTCAGAAAATGGGGAATTTATCTGCAATCAATTATGTAGATTCAAAAGTAGAAGGAGCAATTAGTTTTAG
>JAGLDM010000354.1 GCA_023145595.1 Flavobacteriaceae bacterium
GCAATGGTCTTTGGAGATATCAATGATAAAGAAAGTGAGATTTATAAGTTGAAAAACGATACACGATCTTACCACTTATTAGAGCACATTGGTACAAAACCAAACGTGGTTTATCAAGTAAAGGTTACGAATACAGAAGTATAAAAAAAGATATTAATTAGATAATTAGATATAAATTATGGCGTCGCATTACGAAGCACCTATAAGACAACCGTTAATCATTGGAGACAAAAACTACCACGATATTACTGTGGATGTTGCTGCTCCAGTAGAAGGTAAAGCAAACAAACAATGGTGGATAGTTTTTAGTATAGCATCTGCAGCATTCCTTTGGGGAATAGGTTGTATATTTTATACCGTTGGAACTGGAATCGGAGTTTGGGGATTGAACAAAACCGTTGGTTGGGCATGGGATATTACCAATTTTGTTTGGTGGGTAGGAATTGGTCACGCAGGAACATTGATTTCGGCAGTACTATTATTATTCCGTCAAAAATGGAGAATGGGTATCAACCGTTCTGCAGAAGCAATGACAATTTTCTCTGTAATTCAAGCAGGTTTATTTCCAATTATTCACATGGGTCGTCCTTGGATGGCATACTGGGTATTGCCTTTACCAAATCAATTTGGGTCTCTTTGGGTAAACTTTAACTCACCACTTTTATGGGATGTATTTGCAATCTCAACATACTTATCGGTTTCATTGGTTTTCTGGTGGACAGGTTTGTTACCTGATTTTGCGATGTTACGTGATCGTGCAGTAAGACCTTTTCAAAAGAAAATTTATTCTTTGTTAAGTTTCGGATGGTCTGGAAGAGCAAAAGATTGGCAACGTTTTGAAGAAGTCTCTTTGGTACTTGCAGGTTTAGCAACACCATTAGTGCTTTCTGTACATACAATTGTATCAATGGATTTTGCCACATCGATAATTCCAGGTTGGCATACAACTATTTTCCCTCCATACTTTGTTGCAGGAGCGGTATTTTCAGGATTTGCAATGGTAAATACCTTGTTAATTATCATGAGAAAGGTTTCTAATTTAGAGGCATATATCACTATTCAACATATCGAATTAATGAACATCGTGATTATGATTACGGGTTCTATTGTTGGTTGTGCTTATATTACTGAATTGTTTATTGCTTGGTATTCTGGAGTAGAATATGAACAATATGCATTCTTAAATAGAGCAACAGGACCTTACTGGTGGGCATACTTATTAATGATGTCTTGTAACGTATTCTCTCCACAGTTTATGTGGTCTAAGAAATTACGTACAAGTATTATGTTCTCGTTCTTTATTTCTATTGTAGTAAATATTGGAATGTGGTTTGAGCGTTTCGTAATTATTGTAACATCATTACACCGTGATTATTTACCATCATCTTGGACAATGTTCTCACCAACATTTGTTGATATCGGAATTTTTGTTGGAACCATCGGATTCTTCTTTGTATTGTTTTTATTATACGCAAGAACATTCCCAGTAATTGCTCAAGCAGAGGTGAAAACAATATTGAAATCTTCTGGAGAGAATTTTAAGAAGTATAGAGATGAAAATGGAGAGAATCCTGTTGATAAATTTAATAAAAAATAAAGGTCGATATGAGTTCTAAAATAATACAAGTAATGTATAATGATGACGATATTTTATTATCGGCTGTTAAAGCAACGCGTGACGCAAATCATCAGATTGAAGAAGTTTTTTCACCATTTCCAGTTCACGGATTGGATAAAGCAATGGGTTTAGCTCCAACACGACTAGCCATAACATCATTTTTGTATGGTTTAACCGGTTTGGCTTTTTCTATTTGGATGATGAAATATATCATGATTGATGATTGGCCTCAAGATATTGGTGGTAAACCAAGTTTTTCATTTATTGAAAACATGCCAGCATTCGTTCCAATTATGTTTGAATTGACGGTTTTCTTTGCAGCGCATTTAATGGTAATTACTTTTTATATGCGAAGTAAATTATGGCCGTTTAAAAAAGCAGAAAATCCAGATCCAAGAACTACAGATGATAAATTTGTAATGGAAGTGATTTTAGAAGGAGATGAAAAAGAAATGACTTCGTTTTTTGAAAAAACGGGAGCAATAGAAATTAAAATAACTGATAAGCATTCATAAAATGAAGAAAGTTATAAAAATATTAGTACTTGTTGTAATTGTAATTTCAATTACTTCTTGTGATAGAAGCAAAAGAGCCCCAAATTTACAATACATGCCAAATATGTATGAGCCTGTTGGTTACGAAACCTATGCGGCGAATCCTAATTATGCACCAGGAATGGAAGAGCGTTTGCCTGTTGCTGGTACAATTGCACGAGGTGCAGAATTTTCTTTTGAATATGAGAATACTGCTGAAGGGTATGAGTTAGCAAAAACGGAATTGAAAAGTCCTTTGGATGTTCTTACGATTGATGACGAAAGAGGTGAAAATTTGTATACAATTTACTGTAGTTCTTGTCATGGTTCACAAGGTGATGGACAAGGTGAATTAGTAAAAAGAGAAAAGTTTTTAGGGGTTCCTAATTATAAAGATCGTGATATTACAGAAGGTAGTATTTATCATACAATTATGTACGGTAAAAACATGATGGGATCTCATGCATCGCAATTAACCGAAGAAGAACGTTGGCAAGTAGTTGCTTATGTTCAGAAATTAAAAAATAATTAGTAATTCTTTTAATTAGAATTGAATAGATATGTACACGTTATCAAATAAATTAAAAATAGTTGCAATCGCTTTGATGATTCTTGGTTCGATTGGTATTGTATGGGGATTCCTTTCTGCACCTTCAACTATTGAAGAAGCAAAAGAAATCGTAGCCCACAATTCTCAAGATTCTCATGGCGAAAGTCATGCAGTTGAAGCATCTCATGGAGAGCATGCAACAGACTCACATCACGATGCTGCTCATGACGAACACGTTTTTCATCAATTGCAAAACCGTCCTTGGTCGGCATTATATGTTGCCATTTTCTTTTTTATGATGTTATCATTAGGAGTATTGGCATTTTATGCAATTCAGCACGTGTCTCAAGCAGGTTGGTCTATTGTTCTCTTTAGAGTAATGGAAGGAATTACTGCATATTTACCGGTTGGTGCAGTTATATTATTTGTGTTTTTAGTACTATCAGGTATGCACATGAATCATGTGTTTGCGTGGATGAATCCAGAACTTTTAGTTGAGGGAAGTGATTCTTATGACCATTTATTGGCAGATAAAGCAGGTTATTTAAATGTGCCTTTCTTTTTAATTAGAGCAGCAATTTATATTATTGGCTGGGTATTGTATCGTAGATATGCACGTAAGCAAACCTTGGCTTTAGACAATGCCGCGGATGGAGATTTAACGCATTATAAAAAATTAATGGGCGCTTCAGCAGCATTTTTAGTATTCTTTTTAATATCAGAATCTATGATGTCTTGGGATTGGTTAATGTCTATTGATCACCATTGGTTTAGTACTTTATATGGTTGGTATGTTTTTGCAGGTATGTTTGTATCTGGAATTACAACAATTGCCATGGTTACTATTTATT
>JAGLDM010000355.1 GCA_023145595.1 Flavobacteriaceae bacterium
ATTGAAAATGTAACCATATTAAAAGGGCCAAGTGCAGCTGCATTATATGGTGCTAGAGCAGGAAATGGAGTTGTGTTAATTACAACCAAAAAAGCAAAAGAAGGACAAAAGATGACAGTGTCTGTTACATCAAATACTGTATTTGATGTTCCTACAAGGTTTTTAAATGTTGATACGCATCGAGCTACTGGTTTCTTTTCTTTTAGACCAGAAGATGTTGGAACAAATAACTTATTGCCAAAAGTGAACCCTGGTGATGCTACAATGGCTGGTCCTGAAAATGATCGAGGGTATTTTGCAGTACAATGGGACGCTCCATTAGATGCTAACGGCAATCCTATTCCTACAGAACTTGTTTCTTATGCAGATAATTACCGAAATTTTTTAAATGACTATGCAATTACTTCAACAACTGGAGCATCTGTCTCAAGTAGTTCGAATTCTGTAAATTATAGAGTGGGCTTTACCAATATGAAACATGAAGGTTTAATTCCAAATTCTGATTTGAATAAAAATAATGTATCCTTTTCTGGATCTTCAAAACTATGGGAGAAATTAACAGTTAGTACCGATGTGAATTTTAGTAATTCATGGGCAGCCAATAGACCTTCCACAACAGATCGTGGAACAAACCCTTTAGAAGCCTTATATTCACATCCTACTAATATTGATATCCGTAAACTTAGAAATTATGATACAGGCGGTGAAGATATATTAAGAGTTTCCGATAGTCATGAGAATCCTTATTTTATAGCAAACGAAGTAAACAATAGCTTTAATAGATATCGTCTTTACGGAAATTTAACTGCTAACTGGGAAATTTCTTCTTCATTTAGCATAATGGGGCGAGTTACTTTAAATAAATCTGACCAAATATATGAAACTAAAATTGCTCCAGGATATAGTAGAGAGCCTAATAATGGGTATTATAGTATTGCTTCAAGTGAGGGCTTAGAGCGTAATATTGATTTTTTGGCGACCTATAATAAGGATTGGGAAGATTTTACTTTAACAACATCTGTTGGAGG
>JAGLDM010000356.1 GCA_023145595.1 Flavobacteriaceae bacterium
GGTGGAGATTCTATTAGAGGATTTATGTTTGCATTAATTGTTGGTGTAGTTGTAGGAACTTACTCATCTTTGTTCATTGCATCACCTATTATGTATGACACTTCAAAAAAATTAGATAAAGGCACAGAATAAAGTCCTTTTTAAATAAGCTTACAAACCGTCTCATTTTGAGGCGGTTTTTTGTTATTTTTGCATTCATTAAATAAAACATTATGAGTACCGTTAAATTACATGACAAGTATTTTCAACCTTATCTATCAAAAGAAAAGATTGAGGCGGCTACTCAAA
The DNA here is from genome assembly GCA_023145595.1 of Flavobacteriaceae bacterium. Lineage (GTDB taxonomy): Bacteria > Bacteroidota > Bacteroidia > Flavobacteriales > Flavobacteriaceae > Urechidicola. The sequence continues at coordinate 289 of JAGLDM010000356.1, forward strand.
ACCTCGTAAATCAAATTGCAGCCGACTGCAAAGACGAAATTCCAATTTTTATAGGAATTTTAAATGGGTCTTTTATGTTTGTTGCAGATTTTGTTAGATTATACCCACGTGCTTGCGAAGTGTCTTTTGTAAAATTAACTTCTTATGAAGGAACGTCTTCAAAAGGAATCGTAAATCAATTGGTCGGAATTAATGAAGATCTAACAGGAAGAACCGTAGTGATTCTAGAAGATATCATCGATACCGGAAACACATTACAAAAAATTTATGAAATCTTTAAGGACAAAAAAGTTGGAAAACTAAAAATTGCAACCCTATTTTTCAAACCAGATGTTTTTAAAAAAGAATTACATATTGACTATATTGGGCTATCAATCCCAGATGAATTTATTGTAGGCTACGGACTAGACTATAACAACTTAGGAAGAAACATTAACAGTATTTATAAAATAACAACACCAACCATGACAAACATCGTATTATTTGGCCCTCCGGGAGCAGGAAAAGGAACACAAGCAGATGTCTTAAAAGACGCGTATAATTTAATACATATTTCTACAGGAGATGTATTTAGATATAATATCCAAAACGCAACTAAATTAGGCCTTTTAGCAAAATCATATATGGACGATGGTAACTTGGTACCTGATGAAGTTACTATCAATATGCTAAAAGCAGAAGTTGAAAAAAATACAGAAGCCAACGGATTTATCTTTGACGGTTTCCCTAGAACAAGTTCACAAGCAGAAGCTTTGGATGGTTTCCTTTCAGAAAAAGGAGAAACTATTAACGGAATGGTTGCTTTAGAAGTTTCAGAAGACTTATTGGTAGAACGCCTATTAGAACGAGGAAAAACGAGCGGAAGAAGCGATGACCAAGATGAAGAAAAAATAAGAAATCGGTTTAACGAATACAATACGAAAACATCCATTTTAAAAGACTATTACGCCAAACAAAACAAATACTTTGGTGTAAACGGAGTCGGATCTATTGAAGAAATTACAACTCGTTTGAAAGTTGTTATTGATACACTTTAGTATGTTATCTTTCCTGTAAAAGCAGGAATCTCTAGTTTAATAATTTATCTTAATAAAGATAAGATTCCTGCCTTCGCAAGAATGACATAAATAAATAAAATGACTGAAGGAAATTTTGTTGACTACGTAAAAATCCATGCTATTTCTGGTAAAGGTGGTAAAGGATCTGTGCATTTACATAGAGAAAAATTTATTACCAAAGGTGGCCCAGATGGTGGTGACGGAGGTCGTGGAGGTCATATAATTATTCGTGCCAACAAAGGCATGTGGACTTTATTACACTTAAAATTTAAAAAACATTTTAAGGCAGATCATGGAGGTCATGGTAGCAAAAGTAGAAGTACCGGTAAAGATGGTGAAGACGTTTATATAGATGTGCCACTAGGTACTATTGTAAGAAATACCGAAACTGATGAAATCCTTTTTGAAATCACCTATGATGGCGAAGAGCGAATTTTGGCAGAAGGCGGTATGGGAGGTCGTGGAAACTGGCACTTTAAATCATCTACAAATCAAACTCCTCGGTATGCACAACCTGGAGTTGATGGTTATGAAGATTGGTTTCAACTCGAATTAAAATTATTGGCAGATGTTGGTTTGGTTGGGTTTCCTAATGCAGGAAAATCAACCTTATTATCTGTGATTACCTCAGCAACTCCCAAAATTGCAGATTATGCGTTTACAACTTTAAAACCAAATCTCGGAATTGTAAAATATCGCGAATACAAAACTTTTGTAATGGCAGATATTCCTGGAATTATTGAAGGTGCGCACGAAGGAAAAGGACTTGGTCATCGGTTTTTAAGACATATTGAACGTAATTCTACTTTACTATTTTTAATTCCGGCAGACAGTAATGATATCATGAAAGAATATGCTGTTTTATTGAATGAATTAAAGCAACACAATCCAGAATTGTTAGATAAAGAGCGTCTTATGGTTATTTCTAAATCTGACATGTTAGATAACGAATTACAAGCCGAAATTGAAAATGAAATTCCGTCTGAAATTCCGCATTTATTTATATCGGCAGTTGCTCAAAAAGGCTTAACTGAGTTGAAAGATGTACTTTGGAGAATGTTGAATGATTAATTTACAACCACAATAGACAGGGTGAGTTCTGTTGCAACAGGGATTCCTCTTTTAATAGCGGGTTTTAAATTTGGCAGTTTCTGAACTCCATCTAAGATTAAACTATCAATTTTTGGAATTTGCTGGTTTAATTTAGCAGTTGTTTTTATATCAACTAAAGAAATTTCACCCAATTCGTTTACCTTCAATTTTAAATAAACCGTATCGTTTATTCTCCGCAAGGTCACAATTTCAGCCTCTTGAAGCGACACAAATAAATGTTCTGATAATTTAATTTGAGTACAGACTCGCTGTTTTTCTTGTGATGCCATTCCTTCACAATCCGGAAATAAAGGAAACATGTCTACCGAGTTAAAATCAATAATAGTATCGATTAACTGGCTTCCTCCTATTTGTTTCTTCTGAAAAAATTCACAAGAAACCAAAGAACTTCCTAATATGAGCACTAAAAACAATCGTTGTAACATACTGCTAAAATGTTATGTGAAAATACAATTTTATTTTGGAATCGGAATATGAATATAGACTTGTATTCCTGTATTTTTATGAGATTTCAATTCGAACTTCCCTTTTAAACTTAATTTCTTTTGACCACGCGTAACTTTTCATTTCATTCCAAGAACTTGCGGCACAAATTACTAAAATAATACCAATGAGAAGGATGCATTCTAAGCTATATAAGTTACTTATGTGAACTTCTAAAATCAGGTGTTTGACCAAAACAGGCTTTATATTTATTTGCTGTTTTTAAAACGCATAAGATGTTGATGGCTAATGTAATATGTGTGTTTTTATTTGCATAAAACAACACTCAAATCGCGAATTAACAGCGAATTATAACAAAGCAAAATCTAAATATTTAAAATGCTTTTAATACGTTTAACCTGTGTGTCTCATGATTATGTTTGCTCATAAGCACAAAAACTCATACCTTTACCTTACCCCCCAAACAGAACCGCAAAAATTTCTATTGACTAAATGCTAAGTAACATAAGTTACTATGGAGTCTTTTCTTAACTCCTACTTTTGCATCATAATAAATGAAACACAATGAAAAAACAACTATTTATTTTATACTTCGGAAGTATATTCATTTTTGGATTACATGCCCAAGAATTAACAACAATTTCTAAAGCAGAAGCGGTATCTAAAGTTATTAGTCAAAATAATACTTTAAAAATTTCTGAACAAGAGCATTTAAAAACAAGAGCGGAATACCGACAAACAAATTCTGTTTTTTTACCCAATTTAAATGCTTCGCATTCTGGAATTGCAACAACCAACCCTTTAATGGCGTTTGGATCTAAATTAAATCAAGGGATTTTAACTGCAGGAGATTTTAACCCCGATCTATTAAATAACCCGGATGAAGTAACCAGTTTTGCTACAGTATTCCAAATACAACAACCTTTAATAAACCTTGATGGTTTTTATCAACGAAAAGCAGCAAAAAACAAAATGAATGCTGTAGAGTTGCAATCACTACGAACTAGAGATTATTTAACTTTTGAAACTAAAAAAGCATATATGCAATTACAATTGGCATACAAAGCAGTCGAGGTTTTAGAAAAATCATACGTCCTAGTTCTAGAAAACAAGAAGGTTGCGAGTAACAGTTTTAAACAGGGATATATACAAAAAGCCGATTTACTTTCTATAGAAGTGCGGGTAAGTGATGTTAAAAATCAATTGCAATCTGCTAAAAGCAATATTAACAACGCTTCAGATTATTTATCGTTTTTAATGAATGAAAAGGGAAATAGCGTCTATATACCTACAGACAGTTTAACAATTACAGCACTTGCTTCCACTAATACACATGAGATTTCAAAAGAAAGAACAGATATTAGAGCAATGCAATTGACCACAGAGGCATACGAATCTATGTACAAATCTGATAAAATGGCATTTGTTCCGAGTTTGAATGCTTTTGGAAGTTACGAACTATATGATAACAAAATATTTAATGGTGGTTCTAGTGGTTATTTAGTTGGCGCACAACTAAACTGGAATCTTTTTGAAGGTTACAAAAACGTTGGAAAAACACAAAGAAGCAAAGCCGTTTATGAACAATCAAAACTTGAATATGATCAATATGTTTCACAGAGCATATTAGATCTTAACAAAGCAAAACGGATGTTAATTGATGCTGATAATAAGTTGAAACTAACAAATTTAGGTTTAGAACAATCTGAGGAATCTCTAAGAATACGAACAAATAGATATAAAGAAGGGCTTGAAAGAACGACAGACTTACTGTTGTCTGAATCACAATATGCTCAAAAACAATTAGAATATTATCAAACAATTTTTGAATACAATTACGCATTTTTATACTTACAATTTTTAACCAAAGAATAACAAACACATGAAAAAATATAGTTTACTAATTGCCTTATCACTATTAATAGTTAGTTGTGCCAAGGACACTAAAGAAATTAAAGTTGACACTACTCCAGCCGTTGCTGTTGAAGTCAGTTCATCAAACTTACAAAATAGCAACCCGTTTTTTACGGCAAGCGGAAAGATTAAAGCGATTAATTACAGCACCTTAAGCACACGAACTAGTGGATTTGTAGAAAAGATACATGTAACTGTTGGTGACAAGGTTACCAAAGGTAAATTACTTCTATCTATAAGCAATATTGATTTACAAGCAAAATTAGCACAGGTAAATGCGAGTATTACAGAAGCAACTGCTGCTTTTAATAACGCTGAAAAAGATTACAACCGATTCAAAAATCTATTTGCAGAAAACAGTGCTTCTCAAAAAGAGATGGATGATATGACTGCAAATTTTGAAATGGCGAAAGCGCGTTTAGAAAGTGTAACTCAAATGAGAAATGAAATTAATGCACAGTTTAAATATGTGAATATTAAAGCTCCTTTTAGCGGAGTTGTAACAAATAAATATATTGAAACCGGCGATCTTGCCAATCCGGGCATGCCATTAATTTCTATTGAATCACCCGGTAATTTTGAAGTAAAACTATCGGTTCCAGAAAGTGAAATATCACAAATTAAAAAAGGGTCATCGGTTTCTGTATTGGTAAAATCAATTTCTGAAATTGTTAATGGTACCGTTAGCGAGGTGAGTACTTCTGCTACAAATACAGGTGGGCAATATTTAGTAAAAGTTACGCTAGACAAAACCAAACTGCCAATTTTATCGGGAATGTACACCAATGTTAAATTCCCATCAAACAGAAAATCAGCCTCAAATAATATATTAATTCCGGTTGATGCTTTAGTTACCAGAGGACAACTATCTGGAGTTTATACGGTAAGTCAATCACAAACAGCCTTATTACGTTGGTTGCGATTAGGAAAAACTTTCGGAGATCAAATTGAGGTATTGTCTGGTTTAAAAGCAAACGAAAAATATATCGTTTCTGCAGAAAGTAAATTATATAACGGAGCAAAAATCTCAATTAAATAATTAAAAAACATGAAACGAGCATGCTAAAACATTTTTCACCAAAGGGAAAACTAATAGCGAACAGCACGTTACCATTAAAAAATATTAAATAAAGAAACATGAAAGAAGGCTTAGCAGGTAAAATAGCAAAGAGTTTTATAGGCTCAAAACTTACCATACTCCTAATGATCGTATTTATGATTGCTGGTGTCTATAGTTCGTTTTTAATTCCGAGAGAAGAAGAACCACAAATTAATGTGCCGATGGCAGATATATTTGTAGGATATCCAGGCGCAAGTCCGACAGAGGTAGAATCTAGGGTTGTAAAACCATTAGAAAAATTAATTTCAAATATTAAAGGAGTTGAGTATGTATATTCTACTTCTATGGAAGAACAGGGAATGATCATTGTTCAATTTTATGTAGGAGAAGATGTTGAACGCTCCTTTGTAAAGTTATACAATGAAATCAATAAGCACATGGACATTATGCCAGAAGGTGTAACCATGCCTCTGATAAAAACACGTGCCATTGATGATGTTCCAGTTTTAGGACTAACACTTTGGAGCGAAACTTATGATGATTATCAAATAAAACAAGTTGCTCAAGAACTTGCTGATGAAATCGAAAAAGTGAATGACGTATCGGTCACCAAAAAAATTGGTGGAAGAAACCGACAACTTCGCATAGTTTTAGATAAAGATAAAATGGCCGAAAGCGGACTAGATCTCTTGTCTGTTTCGCAAATGATTAAAGCAAATAACCAACAACTAAGTGCTGGTTATTTCAACAATGGAGATTCAGAATTTTATGTGTCAACTGGTAAATTCTTTAAATCTGTTGAAGATGTAGAAAACTTGGTTGTAGGGGTTCAACAAAATCAGCCTATATACTTAAAACAAATTGCAACTATTTATGACGGTCCCGAAATTCCGAAAGAATATGTTGCCTTAGGGTTCGGACAAGCTAGCGAAAAGTCTGAAACATATAACTCTGAATATCCAGCGGTAACTATTTCTGTTGCCAAAAAACAAGGTACTGATGCTATGAAAGTTTCTAATGTGATATTAGATAAAATTGAGCATTTAAAAAAGACGTTAATTCCAGATGGCATTCATGCAGAGGTCACTCGTAATTACGGAGAAACCGCCTCTCAAAAAGTCTCTGAACTATTGATGCACTTAATCGGTGCAATATTAGCAGTAACATTAGTTGTAATGCTCGCCATGGGGTGGCGCGGTGGGTTGGTGGTGTTTTTATCGGTACCTATTACTTTTGCCTTGACACTATTAAGTTATTACATGCTAGATTACACCTTAAACCGAATCACTTTATTCGCCTTGGTTTTTGTCACCGGAATTGTTGTAGATGATTCAATTATCATTGCAGAAAATATGCACAGGCATTTTAAGATGAAGCGCCTACCGTTTAAACAAGCAGCTTTATATGCTATTAATGAAGTAGGAAACCCTACAATATTAGCAACATTCACGGTTATTGCATCTGTATTACCAATGGCTTTTGTTTCTGGAATGATGGGACCCTATATGGCACCAATGCCTATCGGAGCATCTATTGCCATGATTCTATCTCTTTTTGTTGCCTTAACAATCACTCCTTATTTAGGGTTTATTTTTCTACGTGAAAAAGATAAAAAAGATAAAAAGAAAAAAGTTCACAAACCACTAGAAGAAACTTTTATTTACAAAGTTTATAACAAATTTGAATTACCTTTAATAGAGAATGCTAAAATTCGCTGGGCTTTTTTAGGTGGTACTTTCTTAGTTCTATTTGCAACTATAGGATTATTTTTCAACAATTCTGTTGCTGTAAAAATGCTCCCTTTTGATAACAAAAATGAATTTCAGATTGTAATTGATATGCCTGAGGGAACAACATTAGAACGAACTGCCGTTGTTACAAAAGAAATATCGCAATATTTAAAAACTCAAGTTGAGGTTGTAGATTATCAAAGTTATGTTGGTGCTTCTGCTCCAATTACCTTTAATGGCTTGGTACGCCATTACGACCTTAGAGGTGGTAGTAATATGGCAGATATTCAGGTAAATTTAACTGACAAACATGATCGTAAAAAGCAAAGTCATGAGATTGCTAGTTTAATGAGACCTGCTATTCAAAAGATTGCCAAAAAATTTAATGCCAATGTAAAGATTGTAGAAGTTCCGCCAGGACCTCCTGTTTTATCTACCATTGTAGCCGAGATTTATGGCCCAGATTACAATACACAAATTGATATTGCCAATCAAATTCAAAACATTCTAAAAAATACAGATGATGTTGTTGATGTAGATTGGATGGTAGAATCAGATCAAACAGAATATGAATTTATAATTGATAAGGAAAAAGCAATCTTATACGGAGTTACTCCACAACAAATTGCGCAAACCATGAATATGGCTTTGTCTGAAAGATCTATTACAAATCTATATGATGAAAACGCATCTAAACGTGTTGGATTAATACTTGCTTTAGATGAAAAAGAAAAATCTACTTTAAACGATATTACTCAATTAAAAGTAAAATCGAGCCAAGGTACTATGATTACCATTGGTGCTTTAGTTGATATTCAAGAAAAAACAAAAAGCAAAAGTATTTACCGAAAAAATCAAAAAAGAGTTGTGCATGTAATGGCAGATATGGCAGGTGAATTGGAAAGTCCTGTTTATGCTATTTTAGGCATGGCTGACAAGTTAAAAGAAGTAAAACTTCCGAAAGGATACACATTATCTGAATCATATTTATCCCAACCAGAATTTGAAGATGATTATACTGTTAAATGGGATGGAGAATGGCAAATTACATTAGAAGTGTTTAGAGATTTAGGAATTGCCTTTGGTGGTGCTATTATATTTATTTACATCCTAATTGTTGGCTGGTTCCAAAGTTTTAAAACGCCTATTGTAATGATGGTTGCCATACCGCTTTCATTAATTGGTATTATTCTAGGACATTGGATGCTTGATGCTTTCTTTACAGCAACTTCATTTATCGGAATGATTGCCCTCGCAGGAATTATGGTCAGAAACTCGGTCTTATTAATTGATTTTATCGACTTGAGATTATCTGAAGGGGTTCCTCTTAAAACAGCAGTAATTGAAGCCGGTGCCGTAAGAACGACTCCTATTTTATTAACTGCCGGAACTGTAGTAATTGGTGCGTTTGTAATCTTGTTTGATCCTATTTTTCAAGGACTTGCAATTTCATTAATGGGAGGAACTATTGTATCAACCGTACTTACACTACTAGTTGTACCATTGGTCTATTATTTAATAAAACGTGAGAAATCTTAATTAAAAAACATTATATCCTATGAAATTATTAATGGTTACCGTAGTAGAAGAATTTCACCATGATATTCTTCGAATGTTTAAAGAAGCAAATATTCAAAATTTTAGTGAATCTGAAATTGGCGGGCACAAAAGGGCGTCAACTGTCATACGGGCATCGAATTGGTTTGCTGCTGGAAAAACAGGAACACAATCGCTGTTATTCTTTTCATTTACTGAAGAAGAGAATATAAATATGCTATTCCTTTTATTAAAGGAATACAATAATACCCTAGAGACGAACAATCCTGTTAAAGCGGTTGTTCTTCCTATAGAAAGGTCTCTTAATGATGACTAAATAATAACAGATACATTAATACAACAAAAAATCAAGAATTATGAAAAATAGATTTATTAGAGCAATTGCAGGTGTTTTTATCCTTATAAGTGTTTTACTAGCCGTTTATGTAAACGAAAACTGGTTGTGGTTTACAGGATTTGTAGGGGGCCAACCTTTTACAATCTTCTTTTACTAAATGGTGTCTTATGAATATTATTTTAGGAAAATTAGGCGTAAAAGATTAAGACACCTTAAATTCCAATTAAACAAAAAACCACAAAACTCCTTGATTTGAGTTTTGTGGTTTTTTTATGTCCAATCAAGAAGGCTTTATATAATGAGGTATAATAGACAAAAAGGAGGCTGACTTTTTAAAATTAAATTAGTATAAGTTCGGGACAAATAATTGTAATTTATGGTAAAACCCTCCTTGATAAGTATTGATGCTATGAAAACTCAAAAATAAATAGCACTAAATTTACTAAAAAAGGAGAAGACATAAAATCACGACATTAGAGGTGCGAAACTTAAAGAAAGGCGAGATAATCAGCATATATTAAAGGTGTTAAAAACAAAATATTGTGATTTTTTTTAAATATTACGTGCTTATTAATAAAACAATCTTTATTTTTACCTAAAATTTTAACTAAAACTAACCCTAGCTGTTATGAAGAAAGACACCTATAAACGGTCTCAAAAAGGCGCTGTGCTTTTTTTAATCTCCTTATTTTTCATCTACAATTCATCCCATTCTCAAGTAATAGTACCCCCTGGAACCCATTTATTAGATGAACACTATGTAAGGTGTGAGTCTGATATGACAATTAAAAACCTATTTGAACTATTCGAAGGAGCTATTAACACAAATGGCGTTTGGACAGGTCCAACCCCTTTAAGTGGTGGCCATCTTGGAACCTTTGACCCTGCTGTAAACACAGATGGAATTTATATTTATATTACAAAAGGCATAGTAGAACCTTTTGCTGATGAGATAGCAACTGTTGCCGTTACAGCAATCTATACACCACCTCCAACAACTACAGAAGATACACAAACCTTTTGTAAAGATGATAACAAAATGATTGAGGACTTAAGCGTTAATGAAACTTCAACAATAGAATGGTACGCTAATGAAAATGATACAACCCCTATACCTTCCGGAACTCTTTTAGTCGATGGAATTTATTGGGGAGCACAAATTGATGGAACTTCTGGTTGTGAAAGCAAAAACAGACTAAAAATAACTGTTATTCTTGAGTTACCCACAGATTCTGGAACTGATGGGGATTATACTGTTTGTGAAGTTGATGCTGTAATTACAGATTTATACACATTGCTAGGAGGAAGCCCTGGCATAACTGGAACTTGGTCTAGTCCTGATGCAAACCCACTAACTGGTGGGCATCTTGGAACCTTTGACCCTGCTGTAAACACAGACGGAATTTATACTTACACCTCAACAAATATTTGTGAATCTACAGCAGCAAATGTTACTGTCGCAATTACCTCCATATCAGCTCCAACAACTACAGAAGGTACGCAAACCTTTTGTAAAATAGATGACAAAACCATTGAGGACTTAAGCGTTAATGAAACCTCAACAATACAATGGTATGCTAATGAAAATGATACAACCCCTATACCTTCTGGAACTCTTTTAGTCGATGGAATTTATTGGGGAGCACAAATTGATGGAACTTCAAACTGTGAAAGCAAAGACAAACTACAAATAACTGTTATTCTTGATTTACCCGCTGATTCTGGAACTGATGGAAGCTATACTGGGTGTAATGAGATGACAACTATAAGCCTATTTGATTATCTCGGAGGAACTCCTGATATAAATGGAACCTGGGTAAGTCCAGACGGAAACCCATTAGGAGGAGGACACCTTGGAACCTTTGACTCTGCTGTAGACACAAATGGAGCTTATACTTATACCGCATCCATTTGCACTAAACTTACAGCAATTGTTACCGTTACAATAATCCATATACCACCTCCAACAATAACCACTGACGGTAATGAATTTTGCATAACAGATAAGCCTACTCTATCCGAATTAGATAATAATGTTTCACCTGTTGATGGAGGAGTTATAACTTGGTACGATGCGTTTCCAAACGGAAATCAACTTTTTTTAAGCGATCTATTAATACATGATACCACCTATTATGCTATCGAAAAAAGTGATATTTCTAATTGCTATAGTGACAAACCTTTAGCAGTAACCGTTACTTTAGATGCTTGCGCTAAAGATCCTATAAAAATATATGACGGGTTTTCCCCTAATGGAGATGGAAGAAATGACACGTTTATAATTGATTACCTAAGAGATCTATATCCCAACCATAGCGTTGAATTTTTCAATAGATGGGGAGCATCCGTTTATACAACAAACGTACATAAACCTGACTGGGATGGGCGTTTAAACGGAAATGGAGAGTTAGTTCCTGCAGGAGTTTATTATGTTGTCGTCAATTTTAATAGATCAAATAGAAAACCAATTCAGAAAAGATTATATCTAAGCCGTTAATCAACCCTATTAAGACTTAAAAAATGAAAAACATATTTGCTATAGTTATTACCATACTCGTCTCAACAGGGGTTTGGTCTCAACAAGACCCTCATTACACTCAATACATGTATAATATGAGTGTAATTAATCCCGCTTACACGACCAGCACTGAAGGTATTATTAATATTGGAGGTATTCACAGATCTCAATGGGTCGGTGTTGATGGCGCTCCAAAAACCTCAAGTATTTTCCTACACACCCCTATTAATGACAAGATAGAAACAGGATTCTCTCTTGTAAATGACAATATCGGAGATATTGTTAAAGAAAATAATCTATATGCTGACCTTGCCTACAAACTAGATTTTGAAGAGAAAGGTATTCTTTCTTTCGGATTAAAAGCAGGAGTTACTTTTTTCGATGTCGATTTTACTGGATTAGAATTTAAAGATACTGGTGACCTTGCCTTTGAAAACATCAATGAAATGTTTTTTAATATGGGGGCAGGTGTATATTTTAACACAGACAAATACTATGTTGGTTTATCTGTTCCTAACTTTATCCCATCTAATCACCTTGAAGAAGATAGCGGGCAATATCAAGGGGTTGAACAAGCTCATTGGTTTTTAACAGGTGGTTATGTTTTTGATATTAACGAACAATTCAAATTCAAACCTGCATTTATGACCAAAGCAGTTAAGGGGGCGTCAATGTCTTTAGACCTTACTGCAAATGTATTATTTAATGAAAAATTCGAACTAGGTATTGGATACCGTCTTGATGATGCTATTTCTGGACTTGCAAGTTTTATGGTTACACCAGAATTCAGAATTGGATATGCCTACGACCATACCACATCTAATTTAGGCACCTATAGTAATGGATCTCATGAAATTATCCTTTTATACAATTTGAATATTCTGACTAAAGGGTTCGATAAATCACCTAGATTCTTTTAACAATAACGACTACTACGATGAAAAAAATATTAAGCACTCTTTTTATTATAGCAATCACAACCCAGTTTATGATTGCACAAAGCACAAGTAAAGCAGATCGTTTATTCGAAAAAAGGCATTACGAAACCGCTGCAAAACTTTATTTAAATACTAAAGATAAACCACAAGAAGTTCTAGAAAAGTTAGGCGATTGCTACTATTTTATATCTGATATGGAAAATGCTACTACTTGGTATAAAACATTGACCGATACATACTACGCAAAGAATACCATTGAGCCTATTTATCTTTTTAAATATTCCCAAGCCTTAAAAGGAATCAATAACTTTGAAGAAGCAGATAAGTGGTTTAATATTTATAATGATATTGAACATATTGTTCCTTCAGAAAATTTGAACACAAAAGAATATTTTAAAGCCCTAAATACCGATAAAGAAACGTGGTTTGCCGTAGATTCATTGAGTATAAATACAGAAGGTTCAGAGTTTGGAGTATCTATTCATGGAGATAAAGCATTATTCGCATCTACAAGAAAAGGTGGAAAGACGTATGACTGGAACAATCAGCCTTATTTAAATTTATATGAAGCAACTGTAGATGAAAATGGGGAATTGGTTGACCCGATTGAACTCAACAGTACTATTAACACAAAAAAGCATGAGTCAAATGGTATCATTACCAAAGACGGTCAGACCCTATATTTTTCAAGAAACCAATATTTGAATAGAAAAAAATTAAAAAACAAAGACAAAATCTCATATTTATATATTTATAAAGCAAGTTTAGTTGATGGAGATTGGGCTAATGTCGTTGAGCTATCATTTAACAGTCCAGATTATTCAATAATGCATCCTGCTTTGAATTTTGATGAAACTCGATTGTATTTTTCATCAGATATGCCAGGTTCTGTAGGATCTTTCGATATATTTTATGTCGATATAAATGAAGACGGGACATTTGGAGCTCCGAAGAATGTTGGTGAAAAAATAAACACTTCACAGAAGGAACAATTTCCATACATAAGCAGTAAGGATATTTTATATTTTTCTTCTGACGGTCATTTTGGAATGGGAGGTTTAGATGTTTTTAAGAGTAGTAAAATAGATGGTGATTACCAAACCCCCATTAATTTAAGCGATATTGTAAATAGTTCTAAAGATGATTTTGCTTTTATTCTTGATGAAGAAAAAGAAACAGGTTATTTTTCTTCTAATAGACCAGGCGGAGTTGGAAATGACGACATCTACAAAGTCTCACGAGAATCTTATGTAGAAATTATAGGTACTGCTCAAGACAAAACGACTTTAGAACTATTGCCATGCACACATATAATATTATTTGACAGCCAAGGAAATTTAATAGATGATTATACTTTAGATGACGCTGGTAATTTCTCATTCACCGTCTTACCTAATTCAACCTATAAACTTAGAGGTGAATTAAATAAATACAAACCATCAGAAATTGAGTTTTCAACCGACAATAAAGGAAATGTCAAGAAAGAGGATCTTTTATTAATGATGGAGGCGTATCATACTCTTGAGGAACACATCGTAATAGTAGACGAAAAATTGCACATAAAAATAAATCCAATCTATTTCGATTTTGATAAATGGGACATCCGAGAAGATGCGGCTAAAGAATTAGATGTACTTGTAACCACTTTGAAAAAATATCCTGATATGGCCATTGAAATTGGTGCACATACAGATTCAAGAGGACTTGATGAATTCAATATGAATTTATCGCACAAAAGAGCACATTCTGTACGAGAATATTTAGTTGCAAACGGAATTTCAGATTCTAAAGTACAATCAAAAGGATATGGAGAAACTCAACCTTTAAATAATTGTAAAGAAGAAGGTATTTGCACCAGTAAAGACTATGATCTTAATAGACGCTGTGAGTTTGTAATCATAAATTAATAGATATCAAAATCCTGTAAGTTTATAAAACCTTACAGGATTTTGTTAGTTAATATCCCTATTTATTCAAAGGGACTTTCCTTTGGCTTACTTTATCAACAATTAAAAACGTCTAGATTAGGTGGTGTATTAAGCCATCGTGACCCTAATTATTGCGAAAAAAAATTCATAATTTATCGATTGCTAAAACACTACCTGAGACTATAAAAAACATTGCCCCTACACAAAGTCAAGGGTTTTTCTCGAAGTATCCAACACATAATTAGTCAACCATCGCCGAAACCTCTTCAAAACTGAGTCCGCCATAATTACCAGAACTCATTAATAATAGCGCTGTATTCTCTAAGTTTTGAGAGAATAAATACGATTTAAATTCCTCTGGATTTGTATATACAATTAAATCATCTCGTTGAAAAGCATCCTTAATTTGCTGCTCAGACACCTTTTCTAACTGTTTTATTTCAACAGCATGTGGCGAATAAAAAACAACAGCCGTATCAACTGCATCTAAAGCACCTTTGTATTCTTTTAAGAAATCAACATTTAAACTACTATAAGTATGTAATTCCAAGCATGCTAAAACACGCCTGTTATTGTATTGCTTTTTTACTGCATTGGATGTCGCCATCACTTTTGAAGGAGAATGCGCAAAATCTTTAAAAACTACCGTACTATCATTTTGAGCAATTTTTTCTAAGCGTTTACTCGCCCCTTTAAAAGTGGCTATCGCCTCGTAAAAATCAGTTTCATCTACACCTATATGTTGACAAATCCATTTGGCACCCATTAAATTTTGTAAATTATGTTCCCCAAAAATCTCTAAAGGTAATTTTCCGTCTGAAGTATCAAGATAAGTAATCCCGTTTTCAATAGTATATTCTGGAGTACCGTATGCATATTTTTTTATATGGTTTTCACTCGATTCAACCACATTCTTCACCTCTTTATCTTCTTCATTATACACCATAATTCCGCCATTAATAAGCGAATCTGTAAAAATTGAAAACTGTTCTACATAATTTTCAAAAGTTGGAAATACATTAATATGATCCCATGCTATTCCGCTTAACAACGCAATATTCGGCTTATATAAGTGAAATTTTGGTCTTCTATCTATTGGGGAGGATAAATATTCATCACCTTCTAATATCATAAATTCATTCGCTTCGGTTAAATGCACCATCGTATCAAACCCATCCAATTGGGCACCAACCATATAATCCACTTCCATATCATGGTAATGAAGCACGTGTAATATCATTGAAGTAATCGTTGTTTTACCATGAGAACCACCAATTACAACCCGTGTCTTATCTTTAGACTGTTCGTATAAAAACTCAGGATACGAATATATTTTTACACCTATTTCCTGTGCTTTTAGCAACTCAATATTATCTGGTTTTGCGTGCATTCCCAAAATAATAGCATCCAAATCTAAAGTAATATTATCTTCAAACCATCCGAATGTTTCTGGCAATAAACCATATTTTTCTAAACGAGATTTAGAAGGTTCAAAAATCGCATCATCACTCCCTGTAATTTTGTACCCTTTATGATGTAGGGCTAGTGCTAAATTATGCATCGCACTTCCTCCAATCGCAATAAAATGTATTTTCATAAAATATAAATTTTAAAACTCAAATGTAACATTCTATCATGAACAAACTTCTTTAAAATTTTGTTTTTTTCACTATCTAAAACAGTAAAGATTCGTTGCTTAATATTTAATTAAATACGAGCACAAAAACCATAACCGACTCAAAACAACACAAAAAATATCCGTAAAAACAACCTGAATTTATAAATTTTATGAAAATTTTATAGTTTATTAATTAAAAAA
>JAGLDM010000357.1 GCA_023145595.1 Flavobacteriaceae bacterium
CATCGCCAACCAAAACATTCACTTTTCCTGTAGTAGGCATCAATAGAATATCGCAAAATTCTGGAGCGCCTGTTCCAATAAAAGGATCTACATATTTTGTAAGGTCATTTGCCTTGTCCGAAGTACAAGCAGTTATACTAATTCCTGTTAAAATTAAAAGTATTTTTCTAAATTTGTTCACGAGGAAATATTTGATTGTAAAAATAAAGAAATATAAGATAATTTTATTCATTTATTTTGTGATTATGTTAAAATATATCAACCAAAATTTAAGATGATAAAAATAAAAATAGCAAAAACGAGTGAAGATATCAAAATAATAGAGAATTTAGGATCCGTAATTTGGCGTGAACATTATATTCCAATAATTGGTTTAAGTCAGGTTGAATATATGCTTGAGAAGTTTCAAACTATTGAGGCAATAGAAAATCAATTGAAAGAAAATTATCAGTATTATGTTTTACTTTTTGATAAAAATCCTGTTGGATATTTGTCAGTACTAGTAAAGGATAACTCTTTATTCTTAAGTAAAATTTATGTTTTGAAATCGGATAGGGGCAAAGGAATTGGGAAATTTGCCATGGGGTTTATTCAGAATAAAGCAAAAGAATTAAAACTAAACTCAATAGTGTTGACTGTAAATAAATACAATTCAAACGCTATAAAAGCCTATGAAAAAATGGGTTTTGAAAAAATTGGTGAATTAGTTCAGGATATTGGAGGTGGATTTGTGATGGATGACTATAAAATGGAGAAGAGTATTGAACGGTTTTAATGAAAAAATGATATACTTGTATTTTTATTCATAATCACTAAAATTAAAAAATGTTTGAAGCTTTAGCAAAATCACTGCCAATGGCATTAGGAATAGCCTTTAGTCCTACTTCTGTGCTGGCAATTATAATTCTGTTGATGTCTCGCAATGGGAAAATAAAATCAATTTCTTTTCTTACAGGAACAATTGTAGGCATTCAGGTAGTTGGGACTCTTATTGTTCTTGTCCCTGGTTTAATTGCTGATCATGGTGGTTTGAGTGATCATACAGGAACTGTAAAGATTATTTTAGGAATGCTGTTATTGTTGTCTATATATCCGGTTTTGCAAAAAAAGAAAAGGCAAGGGATACAAGAGCGTATTCCAAAAATATTTAATAAGTTAGATGATTTTGGTGTAATAAAAATATTTATTATTGGTTTTATCTTCTCTGCCTTTAGTTTAAAAAACGCAGCATTAAGTGCTTCTGGGGCTGCACATATTAGAGCAACTTCTTCATTGAATTATTATATTGAAACACTTTTAGCGGTGTTTTTATTTTCGCTTATCGCGAGTTTTACAATCATTACTCTTATTGTTATTTATATATTATTTCCAGAAAAATCAAAAATATTTCTTTTGAGGTTAAGGAATTGGTTGATAAAAGAGCACTACAACATTCTTATTGCAATGTTTTTGTTGGCGGGAATTATGTTAATAGGTATTGGGGTAAATATTCATTTAACCTAAAACTTGAATAAGTTTCGGTTTTATAAAAACAGATGTTTCCAAAGTATCCTGAGTCCAACAATAGCAATCAAAACAGCAGTTGCTCTTTTTAAAACAAATGGCGAAACCCTTTTGATACTCATTCGAGTTCCAATCTGTCCGCCAATAAAAACAGTGATAAGCAGTATTAAAGTTAAATTCCATTCAATTGAAAATTCCGGACTTTTAATTTGACCTAATAATCCAGCAATTGAATTTACTAATATAAAAAAACTTGCAGTAGCGGCTATTTTTTTTGGAGTATCCCAATTTGTTAAATGAAGTAAAGGTGCGAGAAAAATTCCGCCACCAACACCAACCATTCCGGAAATAAAACCAATAAATCCACCATAAAATAGATCCTTTTTTAAGTTAGATTTGAGATATTTTTCTTTATTGTTTTCAATGGAAAATTTAGGGATCCACATAAAAACAGCAGTAATTAACAGGGTTAATCCGAGTAAAATAAAAAAGAATAATTGGCTAATTTTTAGATAACCTCCAATAAAAGCCAACGGAATTGAAAATAGCACAAGGGGAATTACTTTCTTCCAATTGTAATAACCATTTTTGGCATAAATTGTAACTCCACCAATCACAACAACAATATTGCATAAAAGTGCTATTGAACGTATTTGAGTAAATGCTAAAGAGGTTAATGCTAAGATGGCTAAATAACTAGATCCACCACCGAATCCAACAGACGAATATAGTATTGAAATTGCAAAAAAGAGAAGGGTAAATTCCCAGTATTGAATTAATGTATCTAATAGTACAGGGAATTCGATCATTGAGCAAATGTAGAAAGTTTTGTTCAGAATACTTTTAAATTCATGTTTTTAAATTTTGAATAGTTAGTTTTTTTTAAACTTAACTTTTGCTTATTCTCTTTAAAATTTCGTCAAAAATGAATGAGTAATAAGTAGGGTGGTGCGGAACATAAATTGATTCATGATTTGGTTCTTTCAAAGCCTCACTAAAAGTATGGATGTTAATTAATTTAATTGCTGACAACTCTTCTTCTTGAATAGTCAATTGATTGATGTTGGTTGATAATTTACTCAGGTATATATAATGGACTTCATTATCGATAAAATCATTTGTATGCTGATGTAATTCCCTATGCAAACCAATATATTCAAGGTCTTTTAAAAGAATATTCAACCCAATTTCTTCTTTTATTTCTCTAACGGCTGAGGCTATTGCCGTTTCTCCGGTAGAAATATGTCCAGCGACTGAAACATCCCATAAATTCGGAAATGCTATTTTATTAGGACTTCTTTTTTGTAATAAAATCTCACCATTTACGGTATAAAACCAAACATGGACACTTGCGTGCAAGTATCCATGTTTATGTGCTTCTGATTTCAGGCAAGTTTTTAAAAAACTTAAGTCGTCATTCAATATGTCGATAAATTCATCTTCCATTATTTAAAATAACTAAACCCTTTTTTTGGATCTAAAACCAATAAAGATTCATAAATCAATTTTATTACATTTTCTACATCCTCTTTTGCTACCATTTCTACCGTAGTATGCATATAACGTAGGGCTAAGGAGATGAGTGCACTCGGAACTCCGCCGTTAGAATATGCAAAAGCATCGGTATCTGTACCAGTTGCTCGTGAAGAGGCTAAACGTTGAAACGGGATTTTATTTTTTTCTGCGGTTTCCAAAATCAATTCGCGTAAATTATTTTGAACAGCAGGAGCATAGGTTATTACGGGTCCATCTCCACATTTCGTTTCACCTTCTTTCTTTTTGTCGATCATAGGTGTAGTGGTGTCATGACAAACATCGGTAACAATAGCAACATCTGGTTGTATAGTTTGTGTAATCATTTCGGCGCCTCTCAATCCAATTTCTTCTTGAACTGAATTAGTGATGTATAATCCGAAGGGTAATTCTTTTTTGTTTTCTTTGAGTAAGCGTGCAACTTCTGCAATCATAAATCCGCCCATTCGATTATCTAAAGCTCTACAAACAAAATTCTTTTTGTTTAATACAAAAAACTCATCAGGATAGGTAATAACACAGCCAACATGAACACCAAGTTCTTCAACCTCTTCTTTTGTATCACAACCAACATCAATAAATATATTGTCAAGTTTCGGAGTCTCTTCTTTTCCTTTCATTCTAGTGTGAATTGCAGGCCAACCAAAGATTCCGTTTACGATTCCTTTTTTAGTATGAATATTTACACGTTTAGATGGAGCAATTTGATGATCACTTCCTCCATTTCTAATTACATATATGAGTCCGTTGTCAGTAATATAATTCACATACCAAGAAATTTCATCAGCATGTCCTTCAATTATTACTTTAAATTTAGCATCTGGATTAATAACTCCAACCGCAGTACCATAATTATCCGTTATAAAGGTATCAACATAAGGTTTTAGATAATCCATCCAAATCTTCTGACCTTCACTTTCGTAGCCAGTAGGGGATGCATTGTTTAAATATTTTTCAAGAAATTTAATTGAATTTTTATTTAGTATTGATGTTGTTTTACTCATGATTTTTAAATTTTATCAAAAGTATGAAAGTTTATAATAACAAACAATAAGGTTTATATTTGGAGAATTATATTTGAATATGGTAATTATGTATTTTTACAGCGTTCTTTTTTGAATTGATTTATAATGAAAAAAGCAATAATTCTTGTCTTATATATAATAGGTGTTCAAAGCGTGGCTCAAGGGGTTGAGGATGCAGAGAAAGATTCTATTCGTAAATATGAAGAATATGTCATTTTTGAAGGAGATACGGTTGTTTTTGAATTGGATGAAGTACATGTTTTGAATAATATAAAATTTGTGAATGATTATGACCGTAGGTATTATTACTGGTTTCGTAAAAAAACGTTGAAGGCATACCCATATGCTAAGTTGGCCGCAGAGCATTTAACAGATTTAAATCTTCATTTAGATAGTATAAAGTCTAAAAGAAAGAAAAAAAAATACACGAAGAAAGTTCAGAAGTATATGGAAGAGGAGTTTACTGACCAACTAAAAAAGCTCACCAGAACAGAAGGACGGATCTTAATTAAGTTAATTCATAGGCAAACAGGAATCACAACTTTTGATTTAGTTAGAGGTCTAAGAAGTGGATGGAAGGCGTTCTGGTATCAAAATACAGCTCGATTATTCAAATTATCAATAAAATTAGAATATGATCCAGCAAAGGTTGGTGAAGATTTTATGATTGAAGATATTTTACAAAGATCATTTATTGATGGACTCTTAGAAAGACAACCCTCAAAATTGGATTTTGATTATGTAGAAATTGCAGCAAAAAGAGGGAATTTGATACATGTAGAAAAAAAGAAATAACACTAGTTCTCTTGTAATCAATATCTAGATTATTGAAGTTGTAGTAATTGATAAATTTATCATGATTTTATTAGGTTGAAAGAAAAGATAGGTTGTATATTTGCACCCGCTA
>JAGLDM010000358.1 GCA_023145595.1 Flavobacteriaceae bacterium
TAATTGTTTTTCACTTATATTTGTTTAAGAAAAATTCACCTAACTCGTCAATTTATATGCAATATTCACGTAAAATAACTAATTTTCACGGTCGTGATGTGCCTGAAGAAGGTATATTGGTAGGTTATGGAGCGTTGATAGAAGCTTATGAACTTCAAATTCCATTACCCGATAAGTTGGCATTGATTAGTTATAAAAAACGGCAATATGCCAATGAGCAATGGCTCGTGTTAACCTCTCGTCATTTACCTGAAGACACCTTATACAAACAACTCTCTTTCGCACTACGCTACGAAGGCATTCATTTATTATTGTTTAAAAAGTTATTTGAAAAACTAAGCACAAAAGAGATTGAAGAGCTCGTACAAATTGAGCCTTTAGGACAAAACAGCAGAAAAATATGGTTTTTATATGAATGGCTGTTTGATAAAAAATTGAATATTCCAGATTTAAAAACGAGTAATTACAGTCTGTTAATAAATACCAAGTTACAATACGCTATTGAAGGTGTAAAATCTTCTCGACACAGAATAATAAATAATCTTCCTGGAACTAAATATTTTTGTCCACTTATAAAAAAGACACCAATATTAGAGCAATACTTAGCAGCAAACTTAGCCGATAAAAAAAGGGAATACCTAAAAGGCATCAGAAAGAGTGTATTGCAAAGAGCATCGGCTTTTTTGCTTTTAAAAGATTCTAAAGCATCATTTACTATTGAGGGAGAAAGTCCGAAAAGTAAAAGAGCAGCACGTTGGGGGAAAGCCATAGGGCAAGCGGGTTTAAAAGAATTGAGCGAAGAAGAGTTTAACAGATTACAACAAATAGTTATTGAGAATCCACGATTTACCGAAATGGGGTATCGCAAACAAGGCGGCTTTGTTGGTGAGCACGACAGAGTTACTGGAGAGCCAATACCCGATCATATATCGGCAAAACACCAAGACTTAAATAAATTAATGGAGGGGTTAATTGCTACTAACAACTTACTTTTAAATAGTGATTTTGATGCTGTTTTAACCGCAACAATAATCGCATTTGGCTTTGTATTTATTCATCCTTTTGAAGATGGAAACGGTCGAATCCATCGTTATTTAATCCATCATATTTTAACAAAAAAACACTTTGGACAGCAAGGGATGATATTTCCTGTTTCTGCATCTATATTAGATCATATTGATGATTATAGAAAGGTGTTAGAAAATTATTCAACGTCACTTTTAGATTTTATTGAGTGGAAAGAAACAAAAAATCAGAACATAGAAGTCCTTAATGACACATTAGATCTATATCGTTTTTTTGATGCAACAAAACAAGCAGCGTTTTTGTTTGCAAGTGTACAAGACACCATAGAAAATATTATTCCGCAAGAAGTAGATTATTTACTCAACTATGAAGCGTTTAAAACCTACCTTGACAATGAATTTGAAATGCCAGATAAGAAAGTAGCTTTGTTGCTTCGTTTTTTACAGCAAAACGATGGAGTTATTTCAAAAAGAGCAATAGAAAAAGAGTTCAATGGTTTAGCCGTTAAAGAGGTTAAAGAAATTGAGAAAGCGTTTAATGACATATTTGTAAGCTAATGACCAAACAACCCGAATACATATTAGAAGATAATTTAGTACAGCAATTACAAGATTTAGGCTATAAAAAGGTCGTTATAAAAGATGAAGCCGATCTTGTACTCAATCTAAAATCTCAATTAGAAAAACACAATAATTGCACCTTATCTGATTCTGAATTTAAGCAAATCTTAAATCAATTATCTAAAGGGAATATCTACGAAAAAGCAATTATTCTACGAGATAAACTTACTTATACTAAAGACAATGGAGATACAGGGTATATTGAGTTAATCAATCAAATATATTGGTGTAAGAATCAATACCAAGTTACGCATCAGGTAACTATGGAAGGTAAATATAAAAACCGCTATGATGTTACTATTCTAATCAACGGTTTGCCGCTGGTTCAAATAGAATTAAAACGTAGAGGTTTAGAATTAAAAGAAGCATTCAATCAAACCAACCGGTATGAACGTCATTCTTTTGGTTCTGGTCAAGGACTGTTTCAATTCATTCAGTTGTTTGTAATTAGCAACGGAGTAAATACCAAGTATTATGCAAATAACCCTATAAAAACACGCTCATTTAAACAAACATTCTATTGGGCAGATGTAGATAATCAAATCATTACGCAGTTAAAGGAGTTTACAGGGTTGTTTTTAGAACCGTGTCATTTATCAAAAATGATTACAAAATACATTGTGCTGAATACGTCAAAAACTTTGATGGTGCTGCGCCCTTATCAATACTATGCAACAGAAGCCATTGTTGAACGAGTGAAGGCAACAAAAAAGTTCGGGTATATTTGGCATACAACTGGTTCTGGAAAAACATTAACTTCCTTTAAAACAGCACAGATACTTACAAATTTAGAAGGTGTACACAAAGTTGTTTTTGTGGTTGACAGAAAGGATTTAGACTATCAAACCATTAAGGAGTTCAACAGTTTTAGCGCAGGAAGTATTGATGCAACAAACAATACGACTTCGCTGGTAAAACAATTATCAAATGATACCAAGTTAATTGTAACCACCATTCAAAAGTTAAATACTGCCATTCAAAAGCCGAAGTATTTAGCCAAAATGGAAAACTTAAAAACAGAACGTGTTGTTTTTATTTTTGATGAATGTCATAGAAGTCAGTTTGGAGATACCCACAACCGCATCAAAGCATTTTTTGAAAACTCTCAAATGTTCGGATTTACAGGTACACCAATATTTGTCGATAATTCAACAAAAAACGCGTTGGGAAAACGTACTACCAAAGATTTATTTGATGAATGTTTACACAAGTACGTAATCACAGATGCCATTAGAGATAAGAATGTTTTAAAATTCTCTATTGAGTATATCAGCACCTTTAAAAGCAAAGAGGTCATTGTTGATATTAATGTAGATAACATAGATAAGTCTGAGGTTATGGAAGCACCTCAACGATTAAATAATGTTACAGATTATATTATTACGAATCACGATCGAAAAACTCACAGTAAAAAGTTTACCGCATTATTTTGTGTTGCAAATGTAAAAACGTTGATTAAATACTATGAATTATTTAAGGCTAAAAAAGAGGAAGGTAAGCACGATTTAAGAGTTGCAACAATATTTTCTTACCAAGCCAATGAAGAAGATGCCGATGCAAATGGTTTTATTCCTGATGAAGAATTTTCTGATGATTTAGAAATGGCGGCAGAACCACAAAGTTTATATGAAACAAAACACACAAGAGAAAAGTTAGATTCATTTATTGATGACTATAACGGAATGTACAATACCAACTATTCCACCAATGAATTTTACTCTTATTACAAAGACATTGGCAAAAGAGTTAAGAATAAACAAGTAGATATTTTATTAGTCGTTAATATGTTCTTAACAGGATTTGACAGCAAATTACTAAACACCATCTATGTAGATAAGAATTTAAAATATCACGGTTTAATTCAAGCATATTC
>JAGLDM010000359.1 GCA_023145595.1 Flavobacteriaceae bacterium
TAACCATCGCTTGACAGTCATCAAAGACTCCATTAACTTCCAAAGCTTTTATATTCTGTCCTAAAGTGGTTAATTGTTTTTCTTGAATATCGCTTACTTTTCCACTTGGATATAAGATAACTACATTAACTCCGTCAACTCCTAAGAAGCCACTTGCAACCGCACCTCCAGTATCTCCAGATGTTGCCACCAAAACAGTTACATCGTTTCCAAACGGATTTTTCTTATTGAAATAAGATAAACAGCGCGCCATAAATCTAGCCCCAACATCTTTAAATGCCATGGTAGGTCCGTGAAAAAGTTCTAATGAATAGATATCATCTTCAACAGGAACTAAAGGGAAATCAAATTGCAGAACATCTGCAATAATCGCTCTTAAATCTTGTTCTGGAATCTCATCACCCACAAATTGTTTAATCAATTCATACGCAATTTCATGATTTGAATACGATTCAATATTTTTAAAGAAATCTTCGCTTAATGGCGTAATAGACTCTGGAAAATACAATCCTTTGTCAGGTGCAATTCCTTTAATGACTGCATTACTAAAAGATTCTTTTGGAGCATTGTTATTTAGACTGTAATAATTCATTTTATAGGATAAACTCCAAGTAGGAGTGTGTTATTTCAAATTGATAATTCTAATTCCTTTAGCATTAATTTTTGACACATATACATCAAATTCAATCCCCGTTGTTTTATAAACCTCGACAATAGCTTCTGCTACTTTTTTAGCAATTGCTTCACCTTTACACAATGAGAAAATGGAAGGTCCAGAACCAGAAATTCCAGCACCCAAAGCACCTGCATTTAACATGGCTTCTTTTACTTTGTCGTAATGTGGAATTAACTTAGAGCGGTGTGGTTCTACAATTGTATCGTGTAATGAATCTGAAAGTAACTCATAGTCGTCTGTGTATAGAGCGCTCACAAAACTTCCAACATTTGCCCATTGATTAATTGCTTGTTTTAAAGCAACTTCTTTTGGTAAAATAGATCTAGCTTCTGATGTTTTAATTTCAATCTGAGGATGTATAATCGTTGCATACAATTCAGATGGAGTAGGGAGTTGAACAACTTTTAAGGGATTTAGTTGTTTTACCAAAGTAAATCCACCAAAAATACCCGGAGCAACATTGTCAGCATGCTCAGCGCCGCTTGCTAACGCTTCACCTTTCATTCCGAAACCAACCAATTCTTGTTTGTTGTAAGGTTTTCCTAAAAACTCGTTGATAGCCCAAACAGCACCTGATGCGCTTGCTGAAGAACTTCCAACTCCGCTTCCCGGCTTTATGTTTTTATAGATTTCAATTTCAATTCCGAAATCTGGATTGGCAGCATTCATAATAGCGAGTGCAGCAACACCAGCTACATTTTTTTCTGGCTCGTATGGCAATTCTGCACCGACAATTTTCGTGATTTTAACTCCTTTTTCAGCAGTTTTACGAATCACCATTTCATCACCAATTGTATCTAAGCAAAATCCGAGAACATCAAATCCGCAGGAAACATTTGCAACCGTTGCTGGAGAAAATATTTTTATTTCGTTCATAAATTTATTTTAATGCAAAAAATGAGATTGCCAGTTTAATAGTTCGTTTATAATCTTTATATGTCATTCCTGCGAAGGCAGGAATCCATTTTTACGGTTTAACCATTTATTAGATTCTTGCCTTCGCAGGAATGACAAAGTTCATTGAGCGGAGTCGAAATGACAACTCTTTATTATTTCATTATTAATTTTTAACTCTTCATTAAAAATTATTTATTCCCAATTCTAATAATATCTGCAAATAATCCAGAGGCAGTAACTGCTGCTCCTGCACCAGCACCTTTAATGATTAGGGGTTGTTCACTATAACGCTCTGTAAAGAACAATACAATATTATCTGATCCATCTAAATTATAGAAAGGGTGGTCAGAAGGAATGTGTTGCAAACCAACTTTTCCTTTTCCATTATCAAATTCTGCTACATATTTCAATCGGCAATTTTCTTTCTCAGCAGCATCTCTAATCGCGTTAAAATGTGCTGCTTCTGGTTTCAATGTATCCAAGAAATCTTGAACAGAATCAGCATCAACACTCGATTTTGGCAAAAAGGATTCGTTTGTAATGTCATCCAATTCTAATACATTTCCACTTTCACGGGCTAAAATTAAAATTTTCCGCATTACATCAACTCCGCTTAAATCAATTCGTGGATCTGGTTCTGTATAACCTTGAACTCCGGCTTCTGCTACAACATCTTCAAAAGAAGCATCACCCACAAAATTATTGAAGATAAAATTCAAACTTCCAGAAAGTACTGCCTGAATTTTAGTTACTTTATCACCAGACATAATCAAGTTTTTTAAAGTATCTATAATTGGTAATCCTGCGCCAACATTGGTTTCAAACAAGAAAGGAGCATCGTATTTTTTTGCTAAGAATTTTAAATTTTTATAGCTGTTATATTCCGAAGAACATGCAATTTTATTACAAGCAACCACAGCAATACTATTGTTTAAATAATCTGCATATCGTAGTGAAACAGATTCGTTTGCTGTATTATCAACAAAAATACTATTGCGGTAATTCAGTTCGTTTACTTTATCTAAGAAAGTATCCATATCTAAAGTTTCACCTTCTTCAATTAAAGTCGATTTCCAATTAGATAAATCAATTCCTTCTGGATTGAAATGCATTTTCTTCGAATTAGATACTGCAATTACTCGAACGTCTAGATGCTGTTCTTCTGCTAAGAATTTTTGTTGCTGATGGATTTGTTCTAATAATTTACCACCAACATTTCCAACACCTACAATAAATAAATTCAATTGTTTAGTGTCACCTTCAAAAAAGACATTGTGTAATGTGTTCAATGCTTTTTTAATATCTTTATGTTCAATTACTGCCGTGATATTTTTTTCTGAAGCACCTTGAGCAATGGCTCTAATATTTACATTGTTTCTACCCAGTGTAGAGAACATCTTACCACTAATTCCTTGATGACTTTTCATATTATCACCAACCAAGGCAATAATCGCTAAATCATCTTCAATGATTAAAGGATCTATAATTCCGCGAGACATTTCATAGGCAAATGATTCCTCAAACAAAATTTTAGCCTGAGCAACATCTTTGCTTTCAATCCCCATACATAAGAAATGTTCTGATGACGCTTGAGTCACTAATGACACATTGATATTGGCAGTAGAAAGTACTTCTAAAATACGTTTTGTAAATCCAGGAATTCCAATCATTCCAGAACCTTCAATTGTAATTAAAGCAATACTCTCAATATGACTTATTCCTTTAGCAGGAGTGTTTTGTAAGTCAGTTTCTTGTGTAATTAAGGTTCCAGCATCAGAAGGCTTAAATGTGTTTTTAATCCGAATCGGAATTTGTTTCTCTAAAACAGGTTGAATCGTAGGAGAGAAGAGCACCTTAGCACCAAAGTGCGATAACTCCATCGCTTCATGATATGAAATGTGTTCAATAGGTTTTGCTTGTTTTACCAATTTTGGATTGGCAGTGTACATTCCACTTACATCTGTCCATATTTCCAATTCCTCGGCATCCAATGCTTTGGCTAGAATAGATGCGGTAAAATCGGATCCACCACGACCTAAAGTTGAAATTTCACCTTTTTCAGTTTTAGCAACAAATCCAGGTAAAATAATAATTGATTTTGAATTGCTTTTAAAGAAACTTTGAATATTGTTCTCTGTTAATTTATAATTTACCTTAGCGTTGGTAAAAGAACTATCAGTAACAATTAATTCTTGCGAGTTTTTATAGCCAGCATTAATTCCTCTATTTTTCATTACCTCGGCAATCAAATAAGAAGAAAGTAATTCGCCAAAACTAGCAATTTTATCTTTTGTTTTATTTGAGAATTCATTGATTAAATAAATCCCTTCTAAGATACTAGTCAGTTGACCAAAAATAGATTTTATTTCTTCAACAACTTCGTTTTGATGGCTGTCAGTTATCAATTCTTGAACCGTTGTTATATGACGTTGCTCTAAAGAGTTGATTGCTTCAAGATATGAATTGTCTTTGTTTTCTGCTTTTATCCCTGCTTGTAAAAGGATATCAGTTGCACCACCTAAGGCAGAAACGACTACTGCTATTGGGGTTTCTTTTGAACTGTTTTTAGCAATTGCAATTACTTTTTCAATACTTGATGAAGTTGCTACTGATGTTCCTCCGAATTTTAATATTTTCATCTGATAAATTTTCTAATGTGATTTTTGATTTTACTCCTTTTGTGTTTACCTCGTAAATACGGAGTTGGTATGCGGACAATATGTAAAAGTATATAACCCTAAAGGGTCATCGTAGTAATCGTCATCATAGAAATAGTACCCATTGTTTGGGTATTGGTAGAAGTGGTGATATTTCCTTGTATGCTTGACATCGGTTGCAAATGTACTATTATTTTAACAACAGTAATAGTATTTTTAATACTTTTTGATGTTCTTGTTTTAAAGTGTTAGTTAATAAATAATACCCTCTTTCTTTTTTTCGTTAAGAGGGTTGCGCCCAACATCCTTTAAAATATCGCTAAAAAGACTAATAGTAGTGGAATCTACAATTTTTAAATTTCTAACAGGTGATTTTAATGGACTGCTGTCCGATAAAAAAGATGCGTATCGTTTAAATAATTTTGCATAGATGGCACCAAAGATTTCGCTAGTTCTTTTTGCGTTGGCATCTGATAAAGTACTTCGTTTTGGAAAATGTTTTAAGTTTAAATGACTGATGCGCCCTTCACAAGCGTTCATATCTCAATTTTGTGGTAAAAATAAAGATATACAAAAAGTGGGAAATCTAGTAAGGAAATCCCACTTTTAAAAATGTTTGCCGGACACTAATGTAAAAAAAACCAAAAATCAACTCCAATAAAGATATTTACAAATAAATTATAACTACTGTTTGTGTTATCCGAACGAATTGATGTAGTCTTCTAAAGAAAGGTTATGCGTATCTTCTGCATCTCACAATAGAAACACAATACTTATAAGGTGTTACTAAGTGCTTAAACTTCCTTGTGGTTTGTCTTATTTATCAAAATAAAACGATTACTTTTGCGCTTTCAAAAAATGAAGTATGCAATCTATTAGAAACATCGCTATTATAGCACACGTCGATCACGGAAAAACAACGTTGGTAGACAAAATTATTGACCAAGCAAAAATATTGGATGAACGTAAAGTACGTACAGATTTGTTACTAGATAATAATGATTTAGAACGCGAACGCGGAATTACTATTTTATCTAAAAATGTATCTGTTGAATATAAAGGTGTGAAAATCAATGTTATTGATACGCCAGGTCACGCCGATTTTGGTGGAGAAGTAGAACGTGTATTGAAAATGGCAGACGGTGTTCTTTTATTGGTAGATGCTTTTGAAGGCCCAATGCCTCAAACAAGATTTGTTTTAGGAAAAGCCTTGGAATTAGGGCTAACACCAATTGTTGTTGTAAATAAAGTAGATAAAGAAAACTGTACTCCTGATATCGT